>QMRB01000005.1 GCA_003649185.1 Thermoproteota archaeon
CCCGCAATTTTCACACTTATATAATTCAATCCTAACATTTACCTTAAGTTCATCTTTAACGGTAGATGCAAGTTCAAATTTATTGGTGAAGAATAAAGCCTCTTCTGGACATATCTCAACACATCTCCCACAAAATACGCATTTATTTAGATTGATCTCCAATAATCTATGATCTTCTTCGTCTTTGAAGATGTTTGCACCTGTGCTGCATTGAACTGTACATGCTGCACAACCAATGCATTTTTCATCATCAAATTGCAGCTTACCTCTAAGTCCATCTGGTATTTGACTATATTTTTCCTCTGGCTTTCCAGCTGGATACTTTATTGTTACAGGCTTCATTATAGCCGATAATGCCTCCTTAAATGCTTTCATCAAATTAAATCACCCCTATATAAACGAATATTAAGGATAGGATTATAGATAGGACTGATATCGGCCATACTCTAGTTATCATCCATTTAAATGCTTGATCAATTCTAAATCTTGGTGCTAATGCATTTATTATTGAAATTATGAACGTCATGATTAAGCATAGTATTATGAATGTTATGAAGTTTATAATCTTGTTTACTGGATTTATTGGCGGTAATATCTGCCCACCAGCTAGGAATAAATCTACAAATAAACCTATTAATATTGATGTTAGGAAATACTTTGATGTATATAGTAATGCTAGATATTTACCTGAATATTCTGTGAAGGGTCCAGCTACAATTTCAACTTCTGCATCTGGAATATCAAATGGTTTTAAGTGCAGTTTTCCAAGCAATCCTATGATGAAAGCTATTGCTGCTATTGGATTTAGAATTATATATGGAATTGAATTCAATTGATGGTTAACTATTTTTTGAATTGAAAGACTATTTGATAGTATTGCTATCGAAAATATAGATGAAACTAATGTAACCTCAACTGTAAACATCAACTCTGCTTCACGTCTCACTCCAACTTCACTCCATGGAGAACCACTTGCAACCGCACCTATAAGCCAGAATAATGTTACACCAACTATAAGATATATCAGGAAAATTATGTTTAATTCAAAGTTACCTAGAAGTGTGAAGCCTCCGTATGAAATAAAATATGAAGCAATGAATATCAATAGAAAACTTATCCAAGGCGAAATTTTAAATAAAGTTTTATTTGCACTTTTAGGTATAATTGACTCCTTATATAACAATTTAAGAATGTCATATAATGGCTGAATTAATCTAGAAGTGCCAAGTAGCGGTTTTAATTCGCTATACATTGACGTTAATGGTCCAAGTCTAAATTGGGCTCTAGCAAATATTTTTCTAATTTCATATGAAAACAGAATTCCCAATAAGAAAGATATTATTGGTATTAATATTAATGGAATGATTATCAAATTTATACCTCCAATTTCTTGAGAGCTAATCCTTTCATAAATTCATTATAACTTAAAATTGCCTTCTTACCCCTCTTATCATCTACAATTATTACTCTATCTGTACATGAAAAGCATGGATCTACACTCCCAATAATTATTGGTGCATCAGCTAAACTGTACCCCTTAAGCATGAATATTAGAGCTGAAATGTTACGGTAGCTTGGAGTTCTAATTCTAACTGTCTTTGGTATATTTGATCCATTTGAAGCTACATAATACAATAGTTCTCCTCTTGGTGCTTCCGTCTTTCTGATTGCTTCCCCTTCTGGGAATCCTTTTACTTCAACTTTAATTGGGCCTGAAATTCTCTTTAACGCGTCTAGACATTGTAGACAGATGTCTATTGATACTAGTATCTCCTTAACTCTAACAATTGTTCTTGCGAATACATCTTTACCTTCATCTACAATGATATCCCAAGTAGTATATTCTTCACTGTAAGCTGCATACGGGTTATCTTTTCTAACATCCATTTTCCACCCACTAGCTCTGGCTGTTGGTCCAACTGCACCTCCATCTTTAGCATCGTGAAGACTAAGAATGCCTATATCTTCAGTTCTAGCTCTAACAATACCATGGCTAACAACTATTTCAGCTAATTTTTCAACTTCTTTTTTAACATCTTTAAGTTTTTCTCTAGCCTTTCTTATTTGCTGATCATTGATATCTCTTCTTACTCCACTAATAGTTATCGCATCCATATGGACTCTATTTCCAGTTAAGAGTTCTGTACAATCTTGAACGTTCTCTCTAATTTTCCATGCCCACATTAAAAGTGTCTTAAAACCTATAAGTTCACCTGCAACTCCAAGCCATAGTAGGTGGCTATGAATTCTATTTAATTCTGCGAGTAGGGTTCTAATGTATTGGGCTCGATCGCTTGGAGTTATATTTGCAATTGCCTCTACAGCCATTGTAAATGTTAATGCATGTGGAGTGTTACATATACCGCAAACTCTACTCACAAGGAATATATCTTTCCAAAAGCTTCTTCTTTCAGCTAGTTTCATTATTCCTCTATGATTAAATCCAACTTTAATATCAACATCAATTACTTCTTCACCATCAACCTTAACTTTAAAATATCCCCCTTCAATCATTGCCGGGTGATATGGGCCAATTGGAAGAACACATTTTTTTCCAACTTTAACTGGTTTCCACTCTTCAGCTTTACTTTCAACTGGATCTGGCCATTCGTGCGGTAAGAATATATGTCTTGGATCAGGATGACCATCAAATTTGATTCCCAATAGCTCCATAGTTTCCCTCTCAGCCCATAAAACTTGATAGGTTATCTTTGATATTGATGGTGCAACTGCATGCTCTCTGGATAAATAAGTTTGAAGTATTATATGTGAATTAATACATAAATGATCTAAACCATAAACGTGAATTAATTTTAATCCCTTATAACCTTCATCTGAAGCAGTAATATGGATAAGTCTTCCATCAATTGAAAGTAAGTATTTAGCTGCATCAATAAGCTTATCAACTGAAGTTTCAATGTAAACATGCCTACCGTTCATATCTAATTTAACTATTTTAAAGTTTGGTGAAAGTATTTTTTCAAGTTCACTTAACACTTCATTTAGTTTGATCATAACTATCCACCTCCAATTAAAATTAGTTTTGAAGCTATGAGAAGGAAGATTCTATCAAGTCTATGAATCATTAATGTCATTAAAATACATATTACTGCCAAAATTATTTTTGGAGTTAACATTAAACTCGGGATTTTGGTTACCGAACTTTTCGCTCTAGCTGAAATTAATGTGAATCCAATAAATATTATAAGTTCAATTAATCCACTTGCATATAGGGATATACTAATTATTGTCGGTGGAATTTCGGTTAAATCTAAAATTTCCCCAGTTATTGTGTGAAACATGAAGTGCTTTGCATTATAGGCAGGAGTATATGGTACTAGCCCTGAAATACTAATTGCAGCTATAACCCATGACAATGATGTTATTGGAAGAGCTCTTGTAGCTGAACTTAATTTATGCCAATTTCTTTCTTTAAATTTCTTCAAATATGAGCCGCTGGCAAAGAACAATAATGCCTTACTAATGGAATGAATTGTTAAGTAATATAACATTCCTGAAAGTCCAATAATAAGTTGACTTACGGTTTGCCATGCAAATAAACTTGAAGCAGTAACCATATAAAGGCTACCTAAACTAACAATACTACTGTATGCTATAACTCTCTTCAAATCTTTATCAAATATCATTCCGATAATTCCAACCCATATGCTTAATAATCCAATTATGGTTAAAGTTGAGGCTACAATGCTTTCATTCACATTCTGTGAAAATGAGAATGCTATTAAACATCTAAGTGCTGCTATGAATGGAATTTCAATAGTTACTCCAGATAAAATTGCACTTATAGGTGCTGGAGCCTCGGAATGGGCATAAGGTAGCCACAGAATTCCTAATGGTAGTATTCCACTTTTGGTTGCAAATCCTATTAAAATTAGGATTGAAGCAATAGTTAAATCTCTAATTGGTATTGGCATTCTAGCTAATCTATAAATTTCAAGTGAGACAACATTCAATGATGTACTTCTAGCCAAAAAGTACATTCCTGAAATTATGAATATTGACTCCACGACTGAAAATGCTAAATAGAGAACTGTCGCAAGTGCAGCTTTCCTTTTCCTCTCACCATAAAGTATCAGCATTGCACTTAACGCAGTTGAAACCTCTAAGAATAGTAGCATTCCAAGAAGACTTTGAGCAAAAGCTAAACCAATTGAAGCTGCAGCGAAAGCATAAATAAGCGAGTTAAAAACTTTAAATCTAATTTCACTAATATTATTCAAATATGAATATGCATAAACTATTGATAGCAAACATATAAGTAATATAATTTCGCTCATCAGCAAGCCAACCGAATCAGCCTTTAGAGTTAAAATTGAAAATTCATGTCCACTCAGAGCTTTAATAAACATGTACATATTTAACACTAATGCTATTGATGATATTGCTAATGATATTACAAAGCTAACTAACTTTCTGAAAGCTAATGATAATAGTGATGATATTAATGGCATTACCATTAAAATGATTATTTGAATTGAATTCATGATTCCTCCTCCTCAAATGGAATTTTAACTCTATAGACTTCATCAGCACTTAAATAGGGCGGTTTAGCTACACCGCACATAAAAATATCTTCAACATCAACTTTCTCAGGTCTAATTGCAGGTATGATTGATATTAACAGGAAGTATGTTACTGAAATTGAGGAGATCTCTATTAGAAGCATTAATACTATTGAACTGGTTGTAAGAAAAGCCAATATCAAACTAATTACTGCAGTTAATGATGCTACCATTAATGGTAAACGCTTATAGTTAACTTTCAATTTCCTCACCTACTTTTTTAGCTAAAATTTTAATTGCTGAAGCAATTCCATTAATAATTGCTTCAGGTTTAGGTGGACATCCGGGAACATAAACATCTACTGGGATAATTCTATCCACTCCTCCAATAATCGCATATGTCTCCTCACCCTCATAATCATTGAAGATACCTCCCGAACATGCACATGCCCCGATCGCAACAACAACCTTTGGATCAGGAACTTGGCCATAAACTCTTTTCAAGAAGGGAGCAATTTGCTTAGATACTGGACCTGTCACAATTAAAATATCGGCATGTCTAGGAGAGCTAACTAAAGTTATTCCAAACCTTTCGACGTCAAATCTCGGAGTTAAAACTGCAACAAGCTCAATATCACATCCATTACATCCCCCAGCATGGAGATGGTAAATCCAAGGCGAATAGATGAACATTTTCTCCTTAAAATTCATAATACATCCTCCAATTCTTTAAAGATATGGTTAAATGGAACTCCATGAAGATCTAATCCTATCTCCTTAGGGGAAAAACCAAAAGCTAAAGCTATAAGCTCACTTAAATGAATAACAGGTAGATTATATTCCAATCCCTCATCCTTTAATGCTAACTCTGCCTTTTCAAATTGATCATAACAGGCAGGACAAGCGACTACGATCATCTCCGCACCAGCCTTCTTCATAGCATCCAATTTCCATTTAGTCCTCTCATGTATAGCCTTATCCACAGAGGCAAGCATTAACGGATAACCGCAACAAACCCTCATTATTCCATAATCAACTATATTAACACCCAATGCTTCTACAATCTCCACCATATATTTCACAGCGTTTCCTTCCTCGCACTTATAAAGCTTACATCCAGGATGAACAGCTACATTTATATTACTAAGATCAACCTTCACATTCTCCCTTATTCTCTCAACACCTACATCCTCAGCCAAGACTTGAGAATAATGTTTCACCTTAACGGTTCCTTTAAAAGATTTACCTGAAAATTTAAGAAAAGAATTTATTTGCTCTCTAAGTTTTTCATCATGAAGTAGTTCGCTTCTCGCCTCATGAAGCGTTTCCCAGCAACCATTACACATTACCAATATATCATTTCCCAGCTCCTCTGCTAATGCTAAATTTCTAGCCGCCACCACAAGCCAAGTATCATGATCAATAAGTCTAACTATTTCCGGAACAGGACAACAAGTTGCACCTTCAATATCCTTTAGCTCTAAGTCCAGCTGAGGAGCTATCTTTCTAAAAGCGATCTCAGCAAAAGGCTGCATAGAAGGAATATAGCATCCTAAAAATAAAGAATACTTCAACATTACCTCCACCTAATATTTAAATCGCTTCCTCTTCCAGTCCCATAAAACTCTGCTATCCAATTCTAAGTCACTTATAATTTTTCTTAGCTCATTTAGAGCTTTTTCATTTGAATATGCTGTGGGAGGCTTCTTCTCTAAACCAAGTTTAGCTCTAGTTCTCTGAAGAAAACCAGATAATCTAGGCACATGTCCCAACATGAAAATATTCTTCAATGGAGATTTAAACTGTCGGGGAAGGCCTTTAACTTCCTTTCTAAGCGGATATTTTTTTGTTTCAGCTCGACTCATATTTAACACGCTCCAATGCTTCCCTTCTAGTTACAATTTTAAGAGCCCCAGTACTACAATATTTCGCACAAAGAAAGTCGCCTTTACATGCATCACATTTAACACTTACCTTCAAATAATCATCAAAATGTGGAATGGAGATAGGGCAAGCGAAGTTACAACTTTTACATCCAATGCATAGTATAGGATTTATTGTGACAAATCCAGTTTCAGGATCCTTCTCTATAGCTTTCGGTTCAACAGGGCATGCAGCTTGGCAGAAAGGGTCTTGGCAATGTGCACAATGAACATTTATGAACCTATTTTCGTTGAAGGGATCTCTTAGAACTTCCAGGTGGGCTTTCTCCAGATTCACTTCACCATAATGTGTGTAGGAGCAAACTACCATGCAATATAGGCAACCTGAACACACATTAGGATCATAAACCAATACTTTTTGATCTTCTTCTCTTGACAATCAGCAGCCTCCCAAGAACAGCTACTCTTGATATTCCTTATAGCCTTCAGCATCCAGCAATTCTCCAAGTTCCTCTTCTAGATTAACTGGCTCTATGATTATGAGCCATCCGGCCCCGTAAGGATCCACATTTACCAGTGAAGGTTGCTTTAAAGCTCTCTCATTAACTTGTTTAATTTTCCCGCTTACAGGGGAAATCAGGTCACTTGTCGCCTTAGTAGATTCTATTATTCCGAAAGGTTCAAACTGTTCCACTTCAGCTCCAACTTCTTCCAGCCTTATTCTTCTAACAGTCTTAAGCATCTTTTGGGCATAATCGGTTATTCCAACTTTAACGGTTCCATCCGATAATACTTCAGCCCATGTATGGTCAGGAGTATAGTATAATCCCTCCCTCAACTCGTATCTCTCAGCCATTTAAATCAACTCCCGAAATATTATATAATCAACTTGATGACCTTAAATAATTTGCTATATCAAACCATAATCGATAAATAAATTTCAAGAACATATTTAAGATGCAACTAAACATTCATAGCGGTGAGAACATGGATGAGAAGCCAAGGATCGGAGTATACGTCTGCCATTGCGGAGGAAACATTTCAAACATCATCGATGTGGAAAGAGTAAGAGAATTTGCAGCGAAACAGAAAGATGTGGTTATAGCGAGAGACAATGAACATGTATGTTCAGATGCAGGTCAAAAGATGATACAGGAAGACATAAAGAAATATGGGCTGAATAGAATAGTTATCGCAGCATGCTCCCCAAAATTTCATGAACCAACATTTATGAATCTACTTGCAGAGTCCGGTTTAAATCCCTACATGCTTGAAATGGTTAATATTAGAGAGCAGGATTCATGGGTACATTCGGATGATCCTCAGGAAGCCACATTGAAAGCCATGGACCAGGTGGCAGCAGCCATCGCAAAGGTTAGGTTAAACAAACCTTTAGAGGAAAAGGAGGTTAAAATTGGAAACAGAGTTCTAGTTATAGGTGGAGGAATTGCTGGAATACAGGCAGCACTGGACTTAGCGGATTCAGGATGCAAAGTTATAATGGTTGAGAAGAAGCCTACAATAGGTGGAAGAATGGCCCAGCTGAGCTATACATTTCCAACAGACGACTGCTCCCTATGCATAATTTCACCTAAAATGGCTGCAGTGGCAAATCATCCAAACATTACATTGCTAACCTACAGTGAAGTTGAAGAAGTGGAGGGACATGTAGGTAACTTTAAGGTTAGAATTAAAGTGAAGCCGAGATATATAGATATGGATAAATGTGTTGCATGTGGACTATGCGCTGAGAAATGTCCAGTAAAAGTTCCAGACGAATTCAATTATGGTTTAAGAATGAGAAAGGCAATTTACATACCTCATGAAATGGCTGTTCCACTGAAATATTTAATCGATGAAGAACACTGCCTATATTTAAATAAAGGCATATGTAGAGTTTGCGAGAGAATATGTCCACAGAAAGCAATAAACTTTGAAGATAAAGTGAAAATTATTGAAACCACTGTAGATGCAATAATAGTTGCAACGGGATATGATACATTCAACGCTGAAACAATAAAGCAGTATGGCTATGGAAGATATGCCAATGTAATCATCGCACCACAACTTGAAAGATTAGTTATGCCGACAGGGCCAACCAATGGAAGAGTCATCAGACTGTCAGATGGAAGAATAGCTAAAAGAATAGCCTTCATCCAATGCGTAGGATCAAGAGATGAACAGATTGGAAGACCTGGATGTTCAAGGGTATGCTGCATGTATGCGATAAAGCAGGCAATGATACTTAAAAGACAAGACATAACAAGAGATGTATACATTTTCTACATTGATATAAGGGCTTATGGAAAAGGATTTGAAGAATATTATATGAGAGCTCAGGAGCTTGGAGTAAAATTCGTAAGAGGAAAAGTTGGCGAAATAATTGAAGATCCAGTAACGAAGAATGTTATAGTTAAAGCTGAAGATACACTTACAGGGAAATGGCTTGAAATGGAATTTGACCTTGTAGTTCTATCCGTAGGGCTCATACCCTCAAAGGATACTGAGAAAATAGCGAAAATGTTGAAGTTAAATATTGGACCAGACGGATTTCTATTAGAAGCACATCCAAAATATAGGCCTGTGGACACCTTGAGGGAGGGTATATTTATCTGTGGATGCGCTCAGGGACCAAAAGACATAGCAGATACAGTTGCACAGGCAAGTGCAGCTGCAGGAAGAACACTTAGATTATTAAGCCAGGGAAGAATAAAAATAGAGCCGATAAAAGTTTTCGTAAATGAAGATCTCTGCAATGGATGCGAAATATGCTTGGAGAAATGTCCACTTGGAGCTATAGGAATGGAGAATGGAAAGGCAAGAATTAATGAAGCAATATGTAATGGATGTGGAAGCTGCATATCATACTGCCCTAGAAACGCCATAGATTTAAGACACTATGAAGAGGAACAGATAATAGAGGAGGTTAAAGAACTCTTGAAGAGTAAAAGTGAAGACGAAATAAGAATTATAGCATTCTTCGACGATTCATGCACATATAGAGCTGCAGACCTTGCAGGGAACAGTCGAATAAACTATACAAGCAAAGTTAGAATTGTTAGAATACCCAGCTCAAGCAGACTTACACCAAGAATAATTTTAAGTGCATTCAAATTTGGAGCTGACGGAGTATTCATAGGAGACTGTCTTCCAGGAGGATCACCATACCATCCAAAAGTACTGGACGTTATAAATGACATTGTAAGGAAAAGTAGAAGGGAGCTGAGAAGATATAGAATTGACGCTAGAAGATTAAAGTTTGACATGATAGCTGTGGATACTGCTGAAAGATTGGCAAAAGACTTGGACGATCTAGCCTCAACAGCTGAGAGGCTTGGACCAGTATCAAAAAGTAAAAGGGATAAAATCAAAATTTAGGAGGTGAATGTAAATGTTTAGAGGATTATCTCAAAAAGTTTATGATTTAACCGGGATAAACGTTTACCTATGCCATCAATGTGGAATATGTAGTGGAAGCTGCCCATTAGTTAAATCCATGGATATTCCTCCAAACATGGTGGTGAGAATGGTTCAAATGGATATGAATGAAGTTCTAAACTCAAAGACCATATGGATTTGCGCCTCATGCTTCAACTGTACAGTTAGATGTCCAAGAAATATAGATCCTGCAAGAATAATAAATGCGCTTAGAATCATCAAGCAGAGGGAGGGAGTCTACGCTGTAGATTTAAGAAAAATTGAAAAATTAGAGGAGCTTCCACAGATAGCACTTATAGCTGCTTCAAGAAAATTAACGGGGTGAACGGGTTGAAGTTAATGTATTTTCCAGGATGCGCATTGAAGAGTACAGCCGAAGATTATGAGAAGACAGCTATAGCAGTGGCAGAAAAGCTTGGAGTAGAACTTCTAGAACTTGAGAGATGGAATTGTTGTGGAGTAGTATTCAACGTTGCAGCAGATGCAGTCATGCACCACATAGCTGCAGTAAGAGATCTAATAAGAGCCCAAGAGATGGGTAGAAAACTCAACGACAATAGACTTGTAACCATATGTTCAATGTGCTACAGCACATTGAAAAGGGTGAATCAAATAGTTAAAGATGATCCTGAAAAGCTTAGAAACATCAACGAATTTATGGATGAAGAAGAAGACTATGAAGGCAACATCGAAGTAATACATTTACTGCAGGTTTTCAAAGACCTTGTCGGATATGATAAGATAAAGGAGAAGGTTTCAAGGCGAATGGAAAAGATTAAAGCTGCACCATTCTATGGATGTGCACTTCTAAGACCGAAAGAGGTAAGTATAGATGATCCTGAAGATCCAAAAATAATGGAAGAGCTGATTGAAGCTCTAGGAGCAGAAGCAGTAAAATTCCCCTATGAGATAAAATGCTGCAGCAGCTATAATGTAATATATGATAGAAAGATAACGGAGGAAACTGCAGCTGAAATTCAGAGAGCAGCTGAGAGATGGGGAGCAAACATAATTGTAACTACATGTCCACTCTGCCACTACAATCTGAACACATCTAAAAGAAAGAATGGAATACCAACCATATACTTCACAGAGTTAATGGCATATGCATTTGGATTGGAGGAAACACTCTCCCCTGAAACATTAAAAATTTTTAATAAAATTTTGGAGGAGATTTAAATGGGTGAGCATGTTAAAAACGTTAAAATGGTTAAAATATATATTATGGGTAAGGAGTATGAGGTTCCTGAAGGATTAACCATAATGAAAGCCATGGAATATGCAGGATACAGATTCATTAGGGGGATCGGATGTAGAGGAGGATTCTGCGGAGCCTGCTCAACAATATATAGAATGAAGAATGATTATAGATTATATACTGGACTTGCATGTCAAACCACAGTTCAAGATGGAATGTACCTTGTACAGATACCTTTCACACCGGCAGAAAAGCCAAAATACAATGTTGACGAGTTAAAGCCAACTGGAACCACAATACTATCCATATTTCCCGAAATAGCTAGATGTGTAGCATGCAATGCATGCACAAAGGCATGTCCACAAAATCTTCAAGTTATGGATGCAATCCAAGCGATAAAGAGAGGAGACTTAGCAAAAGCCGCTGAATTATGCTTCGACTGCATATCATGCGGGCTATGCACAATTAGATGTCCAGCTGAAATAATACATTACCATGCATTTCAACTTGTAAGGAGACTCTACGGAAAATATATAGCTAAAAAAGCAAAGCATCTTGAAGAGAGAGTGAAAGAAATACTTCAGGGAAAATATGATGAAGAACTTGAAAAATTAGCAAAGATGACCATAGATGAATGGAAGAAGCTCTATGAAGAGAGGGATATTGAAAAATAGGAGGTGAAAATATGTCGCAGAAAGTTGGATATCCAGATTATATGAAGGAATTGATTAAAAAAGTTGAGGAGACAAGGGAGAGGAGACTTGAAGAAACATTTAGAAGACTGAAGCCTGAAGAAAAAGAAGAACTTCTCAGAAAATGGCATCCAGACTATAGGCCTGAAGGGAAGAGGCCTTTAAAGATTGGGCCTAGCAGAGGATTAAAAGTACCCCACGAAGTAGCAGATCTAATAGAAGCATATCCACTTATAAATCCAGATGAAATAGATTTAAGCAAAGTAGATTATGAAGCAGACATATTAATTATAGGTGGAGGAGGAGCAGCAGCATCAGCAGCTCTATGGGCAAACAATAGTGGAATACCTGCAGAAAACATTCTAATAGCTACAAAACTTAGATTCGGAGATGCAAACACGAAGATGGCTCAGGGAGGAATTCAAGCAGCAGACAGACCTGAAGACAGCCCTACAAGACATTTTATAGATATTATGGGTGGAGGACACTTCGCCAACGACCCTGAACTTGTAAAAGCACTGGTTAGAGATGCACCATTCATAATAAAATGGCTTGAAGATATGGGGGTAATGTTCGATAAAGATGAAGAAGGAAATATGATGGAGCTTTCAGGAGGAGGAACTTCGAGGAGAAGGTTGCATGCATGCAAAGACTACACGGGGCTAGAAATAATGAGAGTATTAATGGATGAAGTATGGAATAGGGGAATAAGAATCCTTGAATTTTCACCTGCAGTGGAACTTTTAACGGATGAAAATGGAGAGAGAGTGACAGGTGCAGTTCTATGGAACTTGGAGACAAAAGAATATTATATTGCTAGAGGAAAAGCTGTAATTCTGGCTACAGGGGGATTTGGAAGACTACATATACAAAACTTTCCTACAACAAACCATTACGGTGCAACCATGGATGGAGTGGTAATGGCCTACAGGGTTGGAGCAAAACTCAGAGATCTAGACTCCACTCAGTATCATCCCACAGGAGCAGCATATCCAGAACAAATAGTTGGATTACTGATAACTGAAAAATGCAGGGGACTTGGAGCTCAACTTGTAAACATAGATGGAGAACAATTCATATATCCACTTGAGGCGAGAGATGTAGTTGCATCTGCAATAATAAGGGAATGCTATGGAAGGGACAAGGGAATAGTTACCCCTACAGGGATGAGAGGAGTATGGCTCGACATGCCTATGATAGAAATAATACATGGAGAGGGAACGATTAAAAGATATTTGGCTGCAATAAACAGAATGTTCACCAGATTTGGAATAGATCCAACAAAGGAACCTGTACTCGTCTTTCCAACCCTCCACTACATGAATGGAGGAATATGCATAAATGTGAATGCACAGGTTTTAAATGGAGAGGGAAATCCGATAAAAGGATTCTTCGCTGCAGGAGAAACCACTGGAGGAGTACATGGAAAGAACAGGCTGATGGGAAACTCCCTTCTAGAAGTAACAGTTTACGGTAGAAGAGCAGGAATATCAGCTGCAAAATATGTTAAAAACAGCGAATATGGAAAAATATCATTAAACCATGTTAAAAGATATGAAAAAATGCTGATAGAAGCCGGAATCCCCCGCAAGAGAAAGGCTCCAATGCTTCTACCTGAATATAGAGGTGAAAAAGTACTTTCAAGAGCCATCTCCCTATTTCCAATCTAACCTCTTTTTTATCAACAATATTGTTGAAATCCATTCTTCAATAAAGTTGAATGAAAAGAAATTTCAAACATTAATTTTATAAGTTAAATAGGTGTTTTAATGAGGATTATCGAAGTTGAAAACCTAGAAAAATATGTGCTTGGAGGGGCAGTGCTAGGTGGAGGGGGAGGAGGAAGCATTAAAGAGGGATTGAAGATCGGCAGATTAGCTTTAAACATAGCACCCATCACCCTTCTAAATGCAGATGAAATTGAAGATGAAGATGTAGTGGTAACTGTTTCAGCAGTAGGTGTACAGTCAAAAGGCAAAATATTTCCATGGCAGCATATTAGAGCTGTAAAGCTTCTACAAGACTATGGTATAAAGATTGATGGACTCATATCAAGTGAATGTGGCGCTTCAGCCAATGTAAACGGTTGGATACAGTCAGCAGTCCTCAACATTCCAGTAATAGACTGTCCATGCAACGGCAGAGCCCATCCAACAGGCATTATGGGAAGCATGGGTCTCCACCGCTTAAAAAATTATGTTTCAATACAGGCTGCAGTAGGTAGAGATGGAAACCACTTTTCCGAAATGATTGTGAAAGGAAAACTTGAATCGACGAGTAGAATGGTTAGAATATTTTCATCAGAGATGGGTGGAATAATTGCAGTGGCAAGGAATCCAGTAAAAGGAAAATATGTTAGGAGAAATGGAGCGCCAGGCGCACTTTCACTTTCAGAAAAGATTGGAGAAGCCATGCTTAAAGAAGAAGATCCAAAGGAAAAAGTTGAAAAGGCTTTAAACATATTGAAAGGCAAAATTATATGTGAAGGAGAAGTTATAGGTAAGAGACTTTACAGGAAGGGAGGATTCGATCTAGGATTCTTAAAAATAAAAGACTCTGGAAAAAATAAATATACAGTCTACTTTATAAATGAATATATTGCACTTTACAGGTGGGAGGAAGAATTAGCACTCTTCCCAGATCTCATCAATATCTTCAACGCTGAAAACGGACAGCCCTTAAACTCATCGGAAGTAAAAATTGAAGATAAAGTTATAGTAACCTCTACTGGGAAAGAAAATTTAAAGTTGGGTTCAGGATTGAAAGACTTAAAAGCATATGAAATTATATGTGAAATTCTAGAAGGAGAATTCAACTTGAAAGTAAAATTTCACATATAAAAATAAATAGTGGGAAATTTAAGTTTTGGCCGATGCTCTGCTCTTCACGTAGAGATCATATCCAATCAGAGTAACTAGAATTAGCAGTGCAATCCAGGGGAAGAATGTTTTATTCTCAGGTGCATAGGGCGGAACTCCCAATAGAAATTGACATCTACCAATGTAAAGCGACATCCTCGTCAAAATAGTGTAACCGTAGGCTGCACCGAATCCAGCCATCATAGTATATCTTGCAAAAACGTTAATAGGCTTCCAAACTGGATGCGTCTGCCTAACTGTGAAAGTGAAGTATAACAGTACACATACAACCATTACAGCGGATAATAGATTGTTGAAGGCTGTCCAAGCATCCACACCTACAAGTTGAATTCCTGCAGTAGCTTTAACCTGTGTTAGAAGCTGTGCGAAAACCACAGTTCTAAAAGCTAATCCAAGTCCAGTTCCAGTTATAATGGCTAGAGGAATCCTGTAAAGCCAGAAATATTTTCTTGAGAATCTGAAGTACCAGAGCAGTCCTAAAAGAAGAGCGAAAGCGAAAGCTGTAACTCCTGTAGATGTGAGAGACCATCTCCCCTCCCACTGGCTTCTCATCCAATCCAAATCGTATGCAATTCCATAGCCTATGGCGCTTCCAATGAACATATGCTCTGCAAGCCTTGACCACGGATTCTCCCTATATAGGAAACTGTAAACAGCCAGGGTGAATAAAACTCCCAGAAAAGCTCCAAAATAGGTTGTGAAATCGCTCATTCCATTCTCCTCCTCCTTTTAGCGAAATATCCAATATTACCTATAATTACGAATGCTAGAACAAGTATATGTGAAGTTGATATGGCATCTGCAGCAGCAGTTGCAAGTTCAGGTCTGCCCAGAAGCTTCTCATATTCGGCTCCAGCTCTTAAACCTGGAAGCAGACCTAAACATTGTCCAGCTTGAACATAGGGAGCAACGGTTGGAGCCATAACTCCGATACATGCAACGAGCATTGGAACATGATAAGGCTCCCACCACTGTCTAACCCATTCATCAGCCCCAGGAGTTCCAGTTTCAAGACTTATTAATATATCTACATCTTTAGCAGATTTTAAATGTTGCATTATCGGATACTGGCTGACAGGTTTTTTATAAATATAATCTTTTGTAATGGTTCCCCAAATATCCCTTCCAAGAGCAGCCATAGCCTGCTCTCCTCCTGGAGCCCATCCCAGGAAGATCCAATCCTCACCGTAAACTTTATGATATGTTTGCTCCGGATTCAATTTATCTATAATCATTTTAGCTACTATTGGACCCTCATTCCACGTTGCGATAATTGCAAATTTTACAGGTCTCGAGAATAGATGATGGAATGTGGCAACGGCGATTGGATACAGTTCACCTAGAGCACTTAAACCGAAATCGAAGGATACGACAACCATCGATCCTGGAGGAAGCTTCTCAATAGCCTCATAATATGCGACGGTGCTGGGGCTTATGGAAATGGGTAATCCTATAGGGGAGATGAGCGGTGGAAGCACCACAATCCATATTAACAGGTAAAGTATTCGTCTATCAATGTTTTCAAGTTTATCCCAGATTGTTTCACCCTCAGCCACCATTCTACTCACCTCCACCCCTCAGATAGCCTCTCTCATATCCGGTCATAGCTCTAACTCCTAGAACTATTGCTCCCAAAGCACCTCCAATTAGAATTGCTCTCTGAGTGGACATGTTAGGTACATTGAAAAGCCAGTCACCTATAGTTCCGAAACCAGGCCAAACAGCAGTCCCAATAGGAGCATTCTTCAATAATAGAAGTGAACCTGCAACTAACAGTATGGTTGCCTCAAGCGACCTAGCCCTGAAGGCTCTATAGGCAGCGGAAGCTATGAAGAATGCTATAATCGAATACATGGTGCTTGACAACGGTGTCAAAACATTTCCATAGAGGAACTCGAATACTGAATTATCCAACCCTAAGCCTAACTCTCTGATTGGAAGCCCAAATATCAACATTATAACGAACATTGCAACCAGCGCTGTACTATACTCCCATTGCGGTCTTCTCTTCATAATTCTTGGAATATGAAGTTGAAGTATAGCTATTGCACCTACAAATGTGGCTCCAGTACCCACAACCATTTGCCAGTTAACGAAAGTTGCTTGGAAATCTTCAACAGAAGCACCCAACGTGAAATAGTAGGGTAATATCTGTATCAATGCACATATGGCTGTAATTATTATTGGTATTTCAACACGTTTATACCATGCCATAATCTCACATCTCCAAAAGTTTTACAATATAATTGGTTCCACTCAAACCCACTATTACGCCGAGAACTATAAGTGCAATTCCAATGAACTTGCCGATATCCTGTGCAACGATGCTTCCAACCATTGCAGGATCCTTAGATAGATAAGCGCCAGCAGCATAAATCTCCTCACCTATCAAAGTATAGTCGGTTGCAACAACGAAGAATGGTATCTGATGAGTATTGGCGGTTCCAGAAACCTGTAATGCACCAACCCTCGCACCAGTCTCAGACAGCTGCAGAGACTCCGCCCAATAGGCACCGACCATGATGTTTGCTCCAGCCCTCTCCCTCTCCATCAAACTCATATAGCCCAGTGAATAGCCGAATTGGAATCCTGAAAGATAAACTATATCTTCAGGTCTAAACTGTTCAGGTTTACCCTCCAATTTATAGGCAGTTTCAACAATCTCCCTTGCAATAGGATAAACTGACACCTGCCTTACAGGTACAATCACCCTTGTAGCATATCTTGCACAAAGTCTAGCCACATAGTTTAAGACGCTTAAACCTGCAATTGTCTGGGGACCGTATGTCGCATCTGAAAGTCCAGAAATGCCATGCGAACAAAATACAGGTCTACCCATCTCGGTGGCTCTTCCAATAGCCTCTTCAATGGCATCTAAACCTGAAACCCTTCGAATTTCAGGAATATTGCCCTTCTCGCCGCGCTTGATAAAGTATAATGCAGACGCAGCCACTATCAATAGATATATTAATCCACTTACCCTTCCAGACTGTAACATATTATATCCCTCAAAATACGAAAATATAGGCCACTGAACTTATTTGTATAATGGGAAATATATAAGAGTTATCGCAGATGAAGAATAAAAAATATAAGAAAGTAAAGTTTAAAGGTTAAAATCGTTTTAAGCAGCATGACAGAAAATTACAGGACAGACTTAGCATCAAAATCAGCCATATTAAGGATAAAGAAAGCGAAATCAACGAAAACATTCTTCTCTCCAACTAATAAATCGAAATAGTCAATGAAGCATGAAATGATTATAAAGGGAAAGTAGCTATACTAGATTATATTTTAAGCTGCATCCCCCTTTCAGTTAAAGATTTAAATTATGGGAAAATTGAAGAAGTTAAAAATACTTTAATTTCACATGATATTCTTTCCCATCCATCAAAACTTTATATGAACCTTCCCTTAAAGCTGAAATCTTCTCCCTATATTTAAAGAATTTTAAAGCAGTTTCAGGAAAGAGTGCATAGGTCAAATAATCCTCTTCCTTTTCCACATATTTTTTCGGCAGTTCCCTTTTAATTTTGGGAAGTATTGGTTGAAGAAGATCTGCAGGTCGACATTTAATCGGTTTCTCCCCTTCCAGCAATCTATTTTTAAGTGTTTCATTTATAGGTGCAGGAGGCCTACCATACAAGCCTTTAACGTAAGCCTTCACCTCATTTATTATCATTTTATATCTTCCGAAAAGCACGTTTAGAACTGCCTGTGTACCCACAATCTGTGAGAGAGGTGTTACAAGAGGAGGCCATCCGAGATCACGTCTCACCTTAGGAATCTCCTCCAAAACCTCCGTTAACCTCTCCTCAGCATTCTGCTCCTTCAACTGTGCCAATAGATTACTGTACATTCCTCCAGGTATCTGATGTTCAAGAACTCTTACATCTACAGGAGGATTCTTCAAAGCATAATCATATTCGCCATATTTTCTTCTAATCATCCAAAAATATCTTGAAATTTTATATAGAAGATTCAGGTTAAGTTTAGGATCGAAAACTGTATTTTTAAGCATTACAGCCATGGTTTCAGCCGGTGAATGAGAAGTATACATAGACATGGATGAAACTGCACAATCTATGAAGTCGGCGCCAGCCTCAACAGATTTAATTAAAGTTACTGGAGCCATTCCACTCGTAGTATGTGAGTGAACATCCACGGATATTTTAACCTCACTCTTAATCCTGCTCACCAATTCATATGCCATGCTTGGAGTGAGAATTCCAGACATATCTTTAATGCATATTGAATCCACCTCCATGGCTGCAATATCCTTAGCCAGATCAACATAATAGCTAAGTGTATGAATAGGGCTTATAGTGTAAACCATGCACACCTGTACTTCAGCTCCAATTCTCTTTGCAGCTTTAACAGTGGTTTCAAGATTTCTCAAATCGTTTAAAGCATCAAATATTCTAAATATATCTATACCGTTCTCATAGGCCTTCTCAACGAACTCTACGCAGAGATCATCTGGATAGTGATGATAACCCACAAGGTTTTGGCCTCGAAGAAGCATTTGAAGCTTAGTTTTCCTAACTCTTTCACGAATTATTTTAAGCCTCTTCCAAGGATCCTCCATCAAAAATCTTAAGGGTGCATCGAATGTGGCGCCACCCCAAACCTCAAGCGAATAGAATCCAACTTTATCCATCTCCTCGAGAATGGGAATCATGTCGCGTGTTCTAAGCCTAGTGGCGAGAAGTGATTGGTGAGCATCCCTCAAAGTTAAATCCACAATTTTAACCATAATTTAACCCTCTCCTCCAATTATCATTAAAGGTGAACCCACCTTCACATTCTCCTCTTCACCAACTAGAATCTCCCTTACAATTCCATTGATGGGAGATTTAACCTCAACCATCAATTTCATAGCCTCCATGGTTAGAAGCGGATCATCCTTCTTCACCTTGCAGCCAACTTTAACATGGATTTTAACGATTCTGCCAGCCACTCTAGCCCTTATCAATCTTCCCTTACCGCCAATTGCTTCCCTTCCACCCTTCTCAACTTTAAGCTTATCCTTCACTGAATATACTTCCAAACAGTTATCCTCAAGTTTAACATTATACTGTACTCCTTCCAATCGAAATTGAACAGTATTCTCCGATTTAACTACATTTTCAAAGATTAAGAGTTCACCGTTCACTTCAACTTGGAAATTGCAGTTCGAAATCTCATCGACACATTCCAAATGTTTAATTAAACCTATAATGGAAGCCAATCTGCTTTTAATTTGAAAGCCCCCTTAACATGCTTTCTAAATCTACCATCAATCTTAAATTGGCATCGGCTATATAGGTTTTGATGGCCGGTGACATTCAATGCCAATATATGGAAAGTTTAAAATGAGAAGTTTCGGTGAGAATGCCTTACTGGTGGAGGTTTCAGATGAAATCAGCGTAGAGGCAAATGAAATAATAATCGATTTAAATAATAGAGTTAAAAAAACTGTGAAAGGAATTGTTGAAACAGTTCCAGCATATACTACGCTTCTAGTAATCTACAATCCTTTAAAAATAAATTTTGAAGAACTAACTGAAAAAATAAGAGAAGAGGAAGAGAAGATTAGAAAATTGAAGAGAAAGAGAAGAAATGGTCGGAGAAGAATAGTGGAGATTCCGGTGATTTATGGCGGAGAATTTGGACCAGACCTAAAAGATATAGCTGAACATGCAGGTATAAGCGTTGAAGAAGTTGTCAAAATACATTCAAACCGAATCTACAGAGTTTACATGATAGGCTTCATACCTGGATTCCCATATATGGGAGAAGTGTCGGAGAAGATAGCTGCACCCCGATTGAAGAATCCTAGATTAAGGGTTCCAGCGGGATCTGTAGGCATCGCCGGAAAACAGACAGGTATATATCCATTTGAAAGTCCAGGCGGATGGAGAATAATAGGAAGAACACCTATAAGGCTCTTCAACCATGAAAAGAAGCCTCCCACCTTACTGAAGGTAGGGGATCACGTAAAATTTAGACCAATAGAAAGAGAAGAATACAACAGTTTACTGGCTAAGAGTAAAATGAAAATTGAAACAGAAAAATTTAAAGGTATACCGGCATTGAAAGTATTGGCAGCCGGTCCAGGAGTTACAATACAAGATCTTGGAAGAAGCGGCTACAGGGAGTATGGCGTTCCCTCCTCAGGAGCCCTAGATTTAGAATCTCTAATCTACGCGAACATACTTGTCGGAAACAATATTTCATCAGCATGTATAGAGATTTTTCAAAGCTCCATTGAAATGGAAGCTTTAGAAAACATAGTCATAGCCATAACGGGAGCAGAAGTGGAAGGAGAAATTGACGGTGAAAAAATCAGGGAATGGGAGGCAATTCCAATTAGAAAAGGTGGTAGATTAAGCATTCACAGCATGGTGAAAGGGATTGTAGCATACATTTCAATAGCTGGAGGAATCTCCGAGCCTATAATACTGGGAAGCAGATCCCACTATCTGAGAGGAAAGATTGGAAGAAGAATACGGGAAAACTCAACCATATATTTAGTTAAAAATAGATTTGAGGAGCTGGTTAAAGTTGCACCGGCAAGAAGACTGGAGAAGAAGACATGTATGGATAGTGGAGAATTGAGAGTGATGCCGGGACCACATGAAGAAATCTTCAAGATAGAAGCCATAGACGAATTCTATAAGACAGAATTCAAAGTTTCAAGCAGCATTGACAGAATGGGATATAGATTGGAAGCTGAAAAACCGAAATATTTGAAAGGTGTTGGAAGAATGATAAGTTGCGGTACAATTCCAGGTGCAATACAGATACCTCCAGATGGAAATCCAATAGTATTAATGATGGATGCCCAGACAACTGGAGGATATCCAATAATAGGAAAGTTGATAATTCCGGATTTATGGAGAATCTCCCAAATGGAACCTGGAAAAAAGATAAATTTCAAAAAGATTAACAGAATGGAAGCATTGAAAATTCTCAGAGAAAAGGAGGAGGAATTTAAGAGAACGGTGTCGAGATTAGATGAAGAATGTAAAAGATTTCTAAAGGAATTTGAACATTTAACCGTAAAATATGAGGAAAAAATTTTAGATTGCTGGCTTAAAAAACTATGAACTTTTACTTCTCAAACGCATCAAAATCTCCTTAGCCTTATCAACTCTGATAACTCTGGATTTAACCAGCTCTTCAGCAACCTTCGATATTTCATCTCCAACAGCTCCAGCCATTATCGCAATGTTTCTAGCATGAAGCTTCATATGACCCTTCTGAATTCCCTCAGAAGCTAAAGCCCTTATAGCAGCTAAATTCTGAGCTAAACCCACAGCACCCATAACCTCAGCCAGTTCAGAACCGCTCTTAACACCTAAAATTTTAAGAGAAACTCTTGCTAATGGATTACTTTTAGTTGCACCGCCAACAATTCCAACAGCTATTGGAAGTTCAAGCCATCCTATTAAATCTCCATTCTCATCTTTCTCCCAAACGGAGAGCGATGTATATCTACCATTCCTAGCAGCATATGCATGGGCTCCAGCCTCAAGAGCTCTCGTATCGTTACCTGTAGCCAATGCCACTGCAATTATACCGTTCATAATTCCCTTATTATGGGTGGCAGCTCTATATGGATCAGAAGCTGCAAAAGCATAAGCATATATTATTCCATCCACCAAATCTTCACCTAAAACATCTTTTGGAACACGTGTATATGCCCTTACAAGCCTCTTATCCGCAAGGTTTGAAAGTATTCTCAAATATACTTTTCCACCAGTCAACTTTTCAATATATGGTGCAACAGCTTCAGCCATAGTGTTCACAGCGTTAGCACCCATAGCATCTCTAACATCCACCAATAGATGAACAATAACCATAGATCCTAAAAAAGTATTCAAAATTCGAACCTCTAAATCTTTAGCTCCACCGCCAAGTTTAACTAATATTGGATCCTGCCTATTAGCAATCTCCAATATTTCATCCTTATGCATCAATATTTCATATGTAGCCTTCCTAGGTGAAAGAACATTCACCAATTGGATCTGTCCAATCATAATTGGACCAGTACTGTTCGTGAAGATTCCGCCGCCAGTCCTAGTCAACTTTGCAGCATGACTTGCAGCTGCAACCACAGAAGGCTCTTCAATCACCATAGGAATCAGATAATCTCTACCGTTTATAAGAAAGTTGACTGCAACACCAAATGGAAGCTCAAATGTACCTATAACATTCTCGATCATCTTGTCAGCCAAATCTAAAGGCATTCTTCCAGTCCTAGTTAAAAGTTCAACCTCCTCTTCAGTTAAATTTGCAAAATCCCTTACAATTTTCAATCTTTCATTTACTGGAAGCTTATAGAATCCAGGTATCCTCGAACTCCTAGACATAAAGATTCCCCTATGAGAATTAAACTCACAAGTATTAAAGCTTATTATATAATTCTATAAAAGGAAAGCTTGAATTTAAAATCGCCGTCAAAAGTTCAACTATATTAAATAATTGATTAAGCGAAAAAAATATCTTTACATTGGAAAAATGATTTCGGGATAGAATATGAGGATAGCTGTCTGCGTTAAGCATGCAGTAGATGTTTCACAGTTAAGGATGGATTCCGCAACCGGAAAACCTCTAATCTCCACAGCTCCAATGAAGTTCAACGATCTAGACAGAAATGCCCTAGAAGAAGCGGTTCGAATAAAGGAGAAGATAGGTGGATCAGTGATAGCTATAACTTTTGGAGGAGAAAAGGCAAGAGAAATTTTAAGGGAAGCTTTAGCAATGGGGGCTGATGAGGCTATACAGATAGTGAACGATATTAATGTTAAACCTGACACTTATATAACGTCACAAGTATTATCTGAAATCTTAAAAATGAAAGGCCCATTCGATCTAATTCTACTTGGAGAAATGTCCATTGACAGTTATTCATCTCAGATTGGACCTAGAATATCAGAAATATTGAACATGCCATGCATAACCTATGTTAGATCCATAGAAGTTAAGAATGGAAAGATCAAGGCTCAAAGAGACTTGGAGGATAGATATGAACTTGTGGAGGCTGAAACACCATGCATAATAACCGTAACTAGAGAGATAAATGTTCCAAGACTTCCACCATTAATGGCAATTCTAAAAGCCTCAAGGAAACCTATTGAAAAGATAAATTTAAGCAGCCTCAAAATAGATGCGGAGCCGAAAGTATTACTCATAGATTTAAAAGGTCTAGAGGTGAAGAGAAAGAACATAGTCATAAAGGATAAACCGGTAGAGGAAATGGTGGAAGAACTCATCCAACACTTGGAAAAGGAGGGAGTATTGGAGGGATAAAGATGGAAGAGATACTCATATACTCCGAAGACTATACTACGCTTTGCGAATTGCTAAGTAAGGGGAAATCGGAAGCTGAAGAAAAGAATATTAAAGTTTCAGCCATATGCTCAGAGAAGCTGGACGAAGTGGAAAAACTGTTCAAATACGGCGCTGACAAAGTATATATGATTAAAGATTTAAATGAATTAAACTTGAACCCTGAAAAATTAACGGCAATTCTCCAAAAAATAATTTCAAATATCAAGCCAATAGCAGTAATTTTAGACTCTACAAAAAACAATAGAGAAGCAGCTGCCAGAATAGCTGCAAAATATAAAACTGGATGCATAACAGACTGCATAAACTTTAAAATTGAAGAAAACGGAGAACTCTCAGCGGAGAGAATGGTATACGCTTCAAAGGCAATAGCATTTGAAAAAATTAAAGGGAAACCTGCAGTGTTAACTATTCCAAGAAGAAGCTTCAAAGCTGAAATGAAATGGAACAATCCAGTTGAAATAGAAGAAGTTGAAGTTAGAATTGAGAAAACTTCAATAAAAGTTTTGAAGACGGATGTAAAGAAGCTTGAAGGAAAACCGCTTGAAGAAGCTGAAATACTGATAGTTCTTGGAAGAGGAGTGAAAAGAAAGGAAGACTGCAATATGATAGAGGAGTTAGCGGAACTGTTGAAGGGACAAGTATCATGTAGCAGACCCATAGCCGCAGATTTAAAATGGTTTAACGAGTGGGTTGGACTTTCAGGCCACAAAGTTAAACCTAAACTTTATATTGGCATAGGAGTTTCAGGAGCAATACAGCATCTTGCAGGAATCCAAGGAGCAAAAATAATAGTGGCTATAAATAAAGATTCTGAAGCACCTATAATATCTGCAGCAGACTATGCCATTATAGGAGACCTATACCAAGTTATACCTAAACTCATAGAGAATTTGAGGAAAAGAAAAGCGGAGCAATATAAATAAATATAACCTTTAATTTTTCTATAAAATTTCTCCACAAATCAACAGTTACTAATATAATGGTAAAGTTATATTGATGTAGAGGTAGGGGAGAAGTGTGAAGATAGGAGTATACATATGTCATTGCGGAAAGAATATAGCTGGAGTTGTAGATGTTGAAAAAGTTGCCAAAGAAGCTGAAAAATTTAAACATGTAAGTATTGTACGCCACTACACATTTATGTGCTCAAAGAAAGGACAGGAATTGATAAAAGAAGATATTAAAAGTGGAAGAGTGGATAGAGTTGTAGTTGCAGCATGTTCACCCAAAATGCATGAAGAAACTTTCAGAAGAGCAGTTGAAGAGGCAGGGTTAAATGGATATCTACTTGAGATTGCAAATATAAGGGAACAATGCTCCTGGGTTCATGGAGAAAACCCAAAAGAAGCCACCGATAAAGCCATAGATTTAATTCATGCAGCAGTGATGAAAGTATCCAAATATAAACCGATAGAGAAGAGAGAATTCAAAGTTAGAAGAGAAGTTCTCATCATAGGTGGAGGAATTTCAGGTATAAGAGCAGCATTAGATTTAGCGAAAGCAGGATTAAAAGTCTACCTGGTTGAAAGAGAACCCACAATAGGAGGAAATATGGCTAGAATCGATAAAACATTTCCAACCTTAGACTGCTCTCTATGCATATTGACCCCTCTAATGAACGAGATCTCAACAAATAGAAATATAACATTACTTACAAACAGTGAAATATTAAATGTGGAAGGCAGAGTCGGAGACTTCAAAGTAAAAGTATTAGTGAAACCTAGATATGTGAGGATGGATCGCTGCATCTCATGTGGACTATGCGCTGAGAAATGTCCAGTAAAAGTTCCAGACGAATATAATTGTGGATTAAGCATGAGAAAAGCTATATATAAGCCGTTTCCACAGGCAATTCCAAGCACATATATAATCGACTCTGAAAACTGTTTGAAGCTAAATAAAAATATATGTGGAATATGCATGAAGATCTGTCCAACACAAGCAATCAACTATGAGGATAAAGCGGTGGAGATGGAGCTTAAAGTTGGAGCTATAATAATAGCCACCGGATATGAACTCTTAGATCCAAGAAAGATAAGTGAATATAATTATGATGGATTAAAAGACATTTACACGGGCATGGAGTTTGAAAGAATATATTCGGCTGAAGGACCTACCAAAGGCAGAATAATCTCGCCGAGAAATGGAAAAACTCCAAGGAAAATTGGAATAATATTATGTGCAGGGTCAAGAGATGAAAGATATCTACCATACTGCTGCAATATAGGATGCATGGCTGGACTTAAACATGCATATTACATTGCCACTTCAAATCCAGAAGCAAAAGTATACATATTCTACACGGATATTAGAGCTACTGGAAAGGGATATGAAGAATTCTATAGAAGAATTAGAAAAATGAAGAACATATTCTTCATAAGAGGAAAACCCATGGAAATAGAGGAGGAAAATGGAAAATTAAAAGTGGATATATATGATACAAATGCGGGGGAACTTTTCAGATTTAAACTGGACATGATAATACTTGAGACCGGATTAATTCCAAATCCAAATGTGGAAAAGATAATTTCAACCCTAAAAGTTTCAAGAAGCATGGATGGATTCATATTGGAAGCCCATCCGAAACTCAGACCGGTTGAGACAGCTATAAGAGGAATCTATGTCTGCGGATGTGCACAGGGATTAAAAGATATACCTGCAAGCATAGCTCAAGCATCTGCAGCTGCAGCGGAAACTATGAAACTTCTCTTAAAGGGAAAGGTGGAGGCTGAACCATACACTATTGAAATAGACGAAGAGAAATGTAGTGGATGTGGAATTTGCACAGCCGTCTGCCCATACAATGCCATAAGAGTTGATTCTGAGAGAGGAATAGCTGAAGTTGACGAAGCCTCATGCAGAGGCTGCGGAACATGTGCAGCTGCATGTCCAACCAAAGCTATAAATCAAAGAAACTTTACAGACGAAGTAATCTCATCAGCATTGACCGCAATTCTCAGAAGATGAAAAATGCAAATAAAAATATTATATGGAGAGAAGACAGTTAAATGCGAAATTCCTGAAAGAAACCTAATTAAAACGCTATCGTTAAACGATAAGTTTGAAAAGTCTTTCACGAATAGAAGATGTCAGGGATTAGAGGAATTTCTAGAGAAAAATAACAATTATAATTGTAAATGATCATGAAAGGGCAACTCCAACATTCACTATTCTTGGAGACATATACAGCAAGATTAAAGATAAAAGATTTGAAATTCTCATTGCAAGCGGAGCACATAGACCTCCAAGAGAAGAAGAGTTGAAATGGATTCTGGGAGAAAAATATTGGAAGTTAAAGGAGAAAATAAAGATACATAACGCCGAAAAACCAGCTATATTGGAAAAACGAGATTTAAAAACCAGGTATATGTGAATAGGAGAATTTTGGAGGCTGAAAAAATAATAGTGATAGGATCTGTGGAGCCACATTACTTTGCAGGATATACAGGTGGAAGAAAATTTCTACTTCCAGGAATCTCGAGATATGAAACCATAGAGTATAATCATAAATTTGCATTGGATAAAAATGCGCAACCATTAAGGTTGAAGGACAATTCAGTACATGAAGACATGATGGAGGCACTTAAACTTCTAGACAGAGAAGAAGACATATATTCCATAATGACTGTAATTAATAGAAGAAGAGAAATCATAAAGCTGGAAACGGGAAACATAAATAAAACATTCATGAAATGCGTTGAAAAAGCGAAGAAATTTTATACAAGGAGAATAGAGGAGAAAGCTGACATCATAATTGCAGTGGCTGAATCATCCTTCAACATATCACTCTACCAAGCACATAAAGCCATAGAAAACGTTAAATCAGCGTTAAAGGATGAAGGAATCATAATCCTCGTAGCTGAATGTAAAGAAGGGATAGGTCCAAGAAACTTCTACAATCTACTCTCATCCACAAGAAAACCTGAAGAAATAGTTAGAAAAATAGAGGAAAATTATAGATTGGGATATCATAAAGCAGCTAGACTGGCTGAATTAATGAAGAAAGCTGAAATATGGGCTGTAACATTACTTGAGAAGAACATTCTTACCAAGATAAACTTGAAGCCATTTACAAATCTTCAAAAAGCAATAGATGAAGCTTTAAAGGAGAAGGGGAGAGATGCTGAAATCATGCTGATAAATGAAGCTGCAACCATAATCCCAATACTTGGCAATTAAATTTCCAAATGAATATAAAAGCATTCACATTCAAGACAATTATGAAATATTTATAAGAAAATGAAATTTTAATTTAAATATCCAAGCCGCCTTAACAATACTGCCACCGGAGATTTATTCAAGTGAAGTGCAACTTTTTCAGGCTTCAAACCTAAAGCCAAACCCAGAAGTTGAGGATAATATAGTACAGGAATATCGGCTTTAACATTGGAAGCCTTTGCAGAATCCATGTAATTTGTCTCCATAATTTCACCTCCATGTGGACATGAAATTATAATTCCATCACATGAACTATCTGCAGCCTCTTTAATTCTATTTCCACTCAAAGTTAATCCAACATCCATACTTGTCTTTGAGATAGCCCATCCACAACAATCTAAATGGTTTCTTCCCTCAGCCCCTAAAACCTCAACCAATTCTAGAAGCTTTAAAGGTTTCTCATTACTGTCCATCTTGGGATGATCTCCAGGTCTAAAGGAATAGCATCCGGGATGAATGGAGAAGCAGTATCCTTCAAGCTTCCTCTTCAAATGGGAACTTATCTTCTCCAATCCTATATCATCATGCAACACTTCGATTAAATGTTTAAATTTAAGATTCCCCTTAAACTCTAAATCTTCCTCCTTTAACAATTCATTAACCCATTCTAAAAGTTCTGAATTGCCAGATAAAAGTCGAATAGCATAGGTTAAAGATTCATGGCACCAATTACAGAGTAGAAGTGTTGGAGCATCAAAATCTTCGAGAACCGACATAAGTCTAGCGGACAGATAGATCCAGCCATAAGAGTTTAAACTTCTCAAGGGAAAACCGCAACAATTAACATTCTCCGGATAAATTATCTCAACTCCCAGTTCATTTAGAACCGTCAAGGCAGAAAATTCATAGGCATATTGCTGGGTGGCTGATAGACATCCTGGAAAGAAAACATATCTCATCTTCTCATACATCCTCCTTTTCAAACGCCTTCATAACGTTCATTTGAAATTTTTCTAAATTTTTAGGTCCCTTGAGAAGTGGAAGATTTAGATTTGAACGATCATATTCAATGCTATCTGAACCTAGAACTTTCATCTCCTCCTGAATAAACCCCCTCTCCAACAGGGTTGACAGCATCTTCAAGTAGGATTGTGGAACACTCTCACCCTTCAAAACTGCAAGATTTCTCAAAGCTATAAAAACTTCTACAGGTGAAACTTTCTGTGGACATGCATCCCTACATTTCTGGCATTGAGTACAAGCCCAAATCAAATCGGACTTTAAAAGTGCAGGAATCAAGCCCAATCTAACCCTCTCCACAACCCTGCTCGGATAATTCTCCATTAAAACCATAACCGTGCAACCGCTTGTACATTTACCACACTGGAGACAGGCTAAAGGATCTAACTCTAATGGAAACTTTAAAAGTTCATCTAGAAGTTTCATATCTGCAAGTTCGCTTAGAAGCGAAACCTCAACCATTAAATTCAACCTCCCCTTAGATAAATCAGCAACCTTGATTTAAATATTCCCTGGATCATAATCCGCCAAATGGGATAAGCAGCCCCAACTCATAGATTATAATATATGCGATGGAGTTGAGAAGGAGGAGGAGAGCTAATAGATCACCTCTCCCAAAGGAACCTTTAAAGAAGACGTATTTATAGGTGAAGTATTCAACGGAAACCATACATACAAAGAAGATTAAAGCGTAAACTACAATGTAAATAATATAGCTTAAACTGTAGATGAAGAATAGTAGATCTTTAAAGTGGAAAATTTGAATATACATTACAGTGAAGAACAAAGTTGAGCCTAGAAAATTGGCTGCCAACAATTTAAATATAAAAGGAAAATTTCTTGAAAACTTTCCTAATAGGAGAATGGAGAAAAACACTTTAACAATGGAAGATGCAGCGACGAGATATAGGAATGCTGAAAACAGTAATTCAACATATGATGAAGCATAAATCTCTATCAATATTCCACCTAAAATAATTATAATGACAATAGCAATATGAAAGTTTCCACAATAAAATTAAATAAAGAAATGGAAGTTTAAGGTTAGGGCCATGGAATAATTTTGAACACTTGGAGTAGATATTGAACTCTTCCTGAAAGCATTGCCATTCTGAACTGAACAGTATTTCCAAAATATACTCCCAATCCCAGCATTAATATGTATCTTCCAAGCCTCGTCGGATAGTAATATGCACCTTTATGTTCAACGGTGAATGTAAAATACATTGTTACAAGGATGAAGCCCAATCCAATCCATATATAGTTAAACCAGTCTAATGGAGAACCATTTATCGGAGGCGTTATTGAGCCTAACACTTGATCTATAATTGAAGCCGTCAACGACCCTCTTATGGCTACACCGAAACCTATTCCGACAAGGAATGAAACAGTATATCTCGCCATCCATCTAACCTGTTTAAATGGCAGAGTATAAAGCATTAAACCTAAAATTATTGGAACAATGTAGGTTAATTGACCATTGCTCAGTGGAGCTATAATATTATTCTGAATCATGCTTACAGCTTGAACTATTGAAACGGCAAATGTAACAGCTATATATGTGTGTTCAGCGAATCTGAAGACTAAATTCTCCCTGTAAAGAATATAGCTGTAGATGGCTATAGTTAGAAATGCTCCAACCCATGCACCTAAAATTTCCACAGGTTCAGTTGGATATGGCATTATCCTCCACCTCCCTTCTTCCCTCTAGTCATAAAGTAGCATATATTCGCCAACAGTACGGCGAATATTGTTAGGAGATGTGAAACGTTCAATGCATCCATACGTTGAGTTCCCTCTCCCAATGATCCTATAAGCCTCTCGTATTCAGCTCCTCCCCTAACACCTTTAAGTGCACCTACAGCTAATCCAGCATTATAGTATGGTATGAATGTGGAATAGTTCATAGCTATTCCCACCTCAGCAACCTTCGTCTTATATCTTACAGCCCACTGTCTAATGTAGTAGTCTCCATAGTCACCTGTATCTGAAGTTACCACTAATGCTATGTCAGCTGCATTGTGAACTTTTTGAAGCAGTGGAATTTGATCTGCAGGAGTGCCGAACTTGTCGGCTTTAATTACGGAGTGAAGATCATCCGCCAACTGTGCAACTGCAGCTTCACCTCCAGCTAAAAGTCCAATGTAAACCCAGTCCACTCCATATTTATAGTCTCCAGAGCCAACCTGTTCATTAGCCCACTTAAGCTGCGGAACCCTTGCCTTTATAGCATTCATCGTCATATCCACATCCGTATAGAAGCCCCAGAAGATTATTTTGACCCCTCTGGAAACGAGATGCTTCGTTACAGCTACAAGTCCTGGAAGAACTTCAGGCCATGCACTTACACCTGCCTGTATACCCACCACTGCCACATCATCTGGACCTAAAGTTTCAATATAATTATATAGGGTGAGCGTCGTCTCCGAAATGGAGACCGGCAGACCCAATGGATATAGGAAGGGTACCGCTAGAAGGATGAATAGAGTCCAATATAGAACTCGTCTATCCAATTCTCCAAGTTTAACCCATATACTCTTCTCACCCATCTCATCCACCTCCACCTTCAACTACACCTAGAAATCTCTTCTCAGCACCCATCAGAACTCTTATTCCGAAGAGGATTAATCCGAAGGCTGCAGTGAAGAGCAGAGCTCTCATAGCAGGAGTTTCACCATTCAACTGTAACCATTCATTTATCGCTGGAATCTGATTCCAAATAACCTCTCCAACAGTACAGTTTCCAAGCATTACAAGTATTCCAGCTATTAATAGTATGCTTGACTCCAAGTTTCTAGCTCTAAAAGCCCTGTAAGCAGCTGAGAATATGTAGAATCCAGTAGTTGCATATAGAGTTGCACCCAGCGGAGTATAAACCCAAGTGAAACTCCATTTATAGAAACCTGTAGACTGACTTATCAATCCGGCAACTGTTACTATAAAAGTCAATATGAACAGCCAGGCGCTGAAATACCATCTTCCAGGAGTTCTTCTACGAATATGGTTTAAATGAACCCTTGCAGCTGTTAAAAATCCCAATGCCAATGCAAACCATCCTATACCTGTAGCCCATGTCTGAAATGTTTGAACAGCATTCTGAACCTCTGAAATATCGAAGAAGTAGCCGAAGAGGGTTAAACCCATAACCACACCTGTTATAAATATGAATATTTCAGGTCTCCTCGCAACACTCATATCCATCACCACTTCAAGAAGGAGCTTACCACAGGTATCCCTACAACTTCAAGAATGAAGCCTAGCAGAGTTATAGCTAGAAGAATGAATTTTATCCAGTCTTCACTGGCTATGCTTGCCACCTGCATAGGCTCTTTGGAGATATAGGCTGCGGCTGCATATAATTCCTCTCCGATGAGAACATAGTCGCATGTGGCAACTATGAATGGAAGCTGATGTGTATTGGCGGTTCCACCTATCTGCATTGCACCTATAAAGTTTGCAGCCTCCCCTATAACTACAGATTCATAGTATAATCCGCCGATCATCATGTTAGCCGCAGGCCTCTCCCTCTGAAAAGTTCCAAGTATCGCTGTAACCATTGTAGATTGGCTTGGCTGATAGCGAATCATCTTAGGATCAAATCTTTCAGGTTTACCTTCCTTCAAATAGGATAATCTTAAAGTCTCCTCCATCAATGGAATAGCGTCAGCTTGAGCCATATTGATTATCAACGGTACATCATATCTTGCACAGAGTTCTCCAACATATCCGAGAATACTTATAGAAGCCACCATTTGGGGACCTTGCCACGAAGATAATGAGCCGCTTATACCTGGAGTATAATGTACAGGTTTACCCATCTCAGCAGCTCTACCCACAGCCTCCTCGATGGCATCTATCGCTATAAGCCTTCTCATTTTAGGCGGTCTTCCACTCTTCGACATACTGTATGCAGCATAGAATAATACTAGTACAAGTAGTAGAACTATTAGACTTGAACCTCTACCCTCTATTAGAATGCTCTGCACACTTAACATTAGAGCTGTCTGCACATTCAACTCCTCCAATTAAATATTTTATAGTTTTATGTGAAACTGATGCTAAATATGTGTAAAATTCCGTTTAAAAGCATTATGTAACAGCTGTAACAGTATGGTTTAATAGATGTTCCATTACTTTCAAATTCAAAATTTAAATAAAAAATAAAAATTATTTAATATTTAGCTGGGTCGAACATACTTACTTCCAATAAGATCCCTTGCAATAATGTATCGCATAATATTCTGTGCGCCCTCAGCCCCGATCACATATGAGAATAGTCCAAGCCAAGCCCTATAGACTGGACACTCCTTAGTATATGCGAAGGCTCCATGCCATTTCATAACCTCTTCAGCCACATCCACAGCAGTTTCAGGAGCCCACATTTTAGCCAAAGCCACTGGAACATTCAAATCTTTAGGATTCAATGTGGGATCCTTCTCCAAATATATTTTGTCAGCCATTCTGGCAGCCCTATATACGAAGTATCTTGCAGCCTCATATTTGGCATAGAGCTCGGCAAATTTGAAATTTATCCCTTGAAAAGAGGAGATATATCTTCCTCCAAAAAGTTTTCTCTGCTTAAACCATTCCGCAGCCTTCTCGAGAAGCCATTTAGTTGCACCAATACAGGCTGCAGCTACAACGATTCTTGCAAGGTTGAAACCCTCCATCACATGATAGAATCCTTTATTCTCCTCTCCAAGCAGATATCTGCCATCTAGATCGAAGTTTTCAAGTATAAAGCCTCCAGTTGTCAATCCATGTCTACCTATATCTGGATAGATGGTGGGGTTGAAGCCCTCCTTCAAGGAACCGTTGCTCTTGGCTAAAAGGGCGAAAGCTGAGAGACCTCTATGCCCCTCGCCGCCGGTTCTTGCAACTAGAAACCATCCTCCACCCCATGGAAGCTTAGTTACTTCTCCAACCCCACTTATATATGCCTTCTCACCGTTCAAAACATATTTTGATCCATCCCTTTTAGCAGTGGTTTTTATTCCAGCAACATCTGATCCTCCCTGAGGCTCAGTGGTTGCTATTCCGAAGAAGCCTCTACCCTTAGCAACCTGCGGAATAATCTCCTCACACACTTCATCTCTACCGAACAATTGTAGAGCGAAAGGCCAACCATTATTTAGAAGAGTATATACGGCTACAGCTACAGCTGGATCGGCATATGCCACCTCCTCCACGGCTATAACAGCCATAGTATATGTTCCATCCTGTCCGCCGAATCTACTGCTACATGGAATGGCGAATAAGCCTTGCTCACCCATCTTTTCGTATAAGTTTAATGGAAGATTCATAGGATCCTTTTCAGCTGCATCATCTATCTCAATCCATTTGGGAGCAATATATCTCTGACAGAACTCAACCACTACATTTCTGAATAGACGCTCCTCTTCACTGAACGTTAAAACCGCATTTTTAGGATAATTCAACATAGAACTGCACATAAACAATCCCTTCAATACTTAAATCTCTACGTTAAAAGTCTTTCTGGTTGAGGGATATGAAAAATTTAATCGTAAAGTTTAAATATTGAAGAGATATAGTCAAAGTCAATGTTCGACAAAAAACAAATATTAAATCGGCAAATAACGATTCTAAAGGATCATAAAAAAGTTAAACTCCAAAAACTGATAAAAGAAGCAGGAGAAGCGGGAAGAATCCTCAGCACAGCAAAAACCCTTGAAGAAGCGAGAAGCAGAATCTTCAAATATATAAATGAACTGGAATATCAACTGCTAAACAAAACTGAAAAATCAAATAGAAACATAATAGATGATTGGCTCACAATGGAAACAACAAAAATTCTAAAGAAGATCTTCTCAAAAACAAGCGAAGAAAAAGCTGGATTCAGCACGCTGAAAACCTTATGGATTCTAATGAGAAAACCGGAAGAAAATTTGGATAAGATTTCAGAGACATTCATCTCAGAATTCATCCACCTATTCTCAGCATTAAATGGAAGAACAAGATATGGAGATGGATGGAGATGAAGTACACGGCGAGAAGAGGAGAAGGAGTTAGAAGATCAAGATTTCTAGATCAAATGTGGATGAAAATGAGGAAATATCTTGAAAGATACCGTTCAGGACTAGATCCAGAAATTATCAACATAAGAATGGAAAATAAGAGGAGAATACTCCAATTATTATCTGGAAGTGAAGATGACTGGAAAAATTATAAGTGGCACTTCAAAAACGTATTCAAAGGAGAAGAAGGATTAAGACAAATAATAAAACTGAAAGTTAAACTATCCGAAGAGGAAGTAGATGCCATAAGTAAAGCCGTAGAAAACCAGATACCGTGGGGTATAACTCCATATTATCTTCACCTCTTCCAATTCAACGGAAAAACGATGGAAGATCTACAGGTTAGAAAACAAGTTATACCTTCAAGATTCTACGTTTCAAAGATGATTGAACATTTAGATGAGAAGGAAACCTACTTCGATTTCATGGGGGAACATGACACTACACCATGCAACCTAATAACTAGAAGATATGTAACCATAGCCATAATAAAGCCATACGATTCATGTCCACAGATCTGCGTATACTGCCAGAGAAACTGGATGGTTAAAGAACCATTCGACAAGGCAGCATCCCACAGCATAAGAGAAATAGATGAAGCTTTAAACTGGTTTCCAGAACATGAAGCCATAAGAGAGATTCTAATAACAGGCGGAGACCCCTTCGTATTAAACAATAAGATGATAGAATATCTGCTAGGCAGAATAGCTGAAATCGACCATATTGAAAGTGTAAGATGGGGAACGAGAACACTTGTAACGGTACCTATGAGAATAGATGGAGAACTCGCTGAAATACTTGGAGAATACAACATTATAGGTAAAAGAACGATCTCAGTGGTAACCCATATTGAAAGCGCATATGAAATAACTCCTGAAATGGTTGAGGCAGTAAAAATGTTGAAGAAGCAGGGAATCAACATCTATAATCAACAAGTCTACACTCTTTACACGAGCAGAAGATTCCAAACAGTCCATCTAAGAATTCTTCTAAGAAAAATTGGAATAGACCCATACTATACATTTTATGCTAAAGGTAAAAGGGAACATGAGGAATACCTAGTTCCAATAGCCAGAATACTCCAAGAGAGAAAAGAGGAGGCAAGACTGCTTCCAGGACTCTTCAGAACAGATGAACCTGTCTTCAACGTTCCAAAACTGGGAAAAACTCATCTCAGAGCATGGCAAGACAGGGAATTGATAGGAATTACGGAGAAGGGGGAGAGAGTCTACATCTTTCATCCATGGGAGAAGGGAATATGCAGAACTGAAGGATATGTTTACAGAGATATATCCATAGGGGAATATTTAGATAAGCTTAAAAAATTAGGGGAAAACATGGAGGATTACAGAACCATATGGCACTACTTCTAAGTTGACAAAGCCTCATCGAGATCTCTCAGCCTCCAAATTCTCCTTCAAAGCCCTTAAAATTCTATCAGTCACCTCTCCAATCAATTTTTCAGCAAATTCGGCTGAAGCTCTACCAGGATCTCCAAGCCCACCAGTATCTGTGATTTCATCGAAATATCTGAAACCCTGTATAGGAGACTTCAATTTAATTTTAGGTTTTACAATTCTATCCTTCCTTACAAGGTCAGGCCTATAATATAGCATTATACTGGTCTCATGTTCACATGCATGTCCCCATCCGGGAACCGTCCACTCATCGATCAGATCCCTGGCAAAAGAAGTCCAATGAATAAGATATGTTTTCATTCCAGTCTCAACTCTTACAAGCTGCAGAGCTAAAGATAAAGGAGATGTGTTTCCACCATGAAAATTTACGGCGGCAAATCTTCTGGCACCATGCCTATGAACACTTACACCAATATCCTTCACCAAGTGAATATAAGTCTCCAAACCTAAAGTCACTGTACCCGGAAAATGCATATGATGCTCAGAACAGCCATATGGAAGCACTGGAAGCGATACAAGTTTTAAATTATATTTATCGGATCCTTTCAGAATTTCATCCACCAAATACATAGCTCTAACCGTATCAACACTTAATGGAAGATGTGGACCATGCTGCTCCAAGCTTCCGGTGGGAAGAAGCACATAGTCAGCTTCTCTTAAAGCTTCACCCGCCTCGCTCCACGTCAACTCATCCAGCTTCCAAAACATGAAGTCCACCTCCAAACATCTCTCATATAAACTTTAACATTTTAACATTTACTATCAATAAATAGAAGAACACTTATAACAGCTTTATACAACTATTTTGGTGAATAGGGGAGGGAGAAGAATTAAACTAGATGAATATGCAGCTTTAATCAGCAGAGCTGAAACAATATATATTTTTGGAGTGGCAGAAGATGGAAAACCATACATTATTGTACAATCAGACAGAAAGCTGAAAGTGGACAGAGAAACTTTGGGAGAAGCAAAAATAATCGCGAAGCCTCCACTTATAACCATTCAAATCAAAATTAAACAGGGAAAAATAAAAGACAAACATGAAATTCTAATTTTACCTGAAAGTGGAGAACTAAAAAACTTTTTGAATGCATTGTTAGAAAAGAAAACAATATATTTAAGCTTAATGGATGAAGAAGACTTCAAAGAATTATATAGGCTAATAGCCGATGAAAAAGAAATTGAAGGAGAATATGAAAAGGCAGTTACATTTGAAATTCCAGTTGAAAATATTGACGAAATAGATAAAACTCTAACTTTAATTAAAATTATAGATAAAGAAGTAATAGATGAGATTAACAGAATACTGGAAAAAGAGCAGAGGAAAAATTTAAGGAAAATGAAAATATAAGAGGATAAAAATGAAAAATATTGAAAAAATATTAGAAGAAATTAGAAAAATACATGAAAGAATGATTGAAGAATATGAGGAGAAAAATAAGCTGCAAACAAAGTTCAGAGAAATTCAAAGAATATGTGGAGAAGCAGTAACAGCAATTCATAGAGGAAAAATCGAAGAAGCAGAAGAGAAGATTAAAAGAGCAGAAGAAAAAATAAAGATTGAAAAAGTTAAAGTGAACCTGAAGAATTCGACATTAAACTCCACAGTTACAACTGCAATCCAAGAATATGTTGAAGCAAAATCGCTTCTAGAAATAGAAAAGAACAATAGACTTCCAACCATAGATGAACTGGAAATCTCAGAAAAAGCATACATTCTAGGATTAGCCGATCTAATCGGAGAACTTAGAAGAAGAACGCTAAACCATCTAATTAAAGGTGAAATTGAAAAGGCAAAGGAAAAATTCGGATTGATGATAATCCTCCACCAAACACTTCAACAATTAGAATATCCAAGATCACTTATACCTGGATTGAGAAGCAAGCTTGACGCAATGAGAAGAATCATAGAGGACACTGAAAAGATAATTACACAGGCAACTATAAGCTTAAAACTATATGAAAAGTTAAAGGAAATTTACGATGAAAAGAAACTGGATGAGATAAACTTTTAACCTAACCGAATATTAATGAATAGCGTAGCTAAATGAAGGTGGTTACGTGATAAAAACAGTTCTACTAGGCCAAGGAATGGTGGCAGACCATCTAGCAGTTGGAATTGAAAGAATAAAGATGGGAGAATTAGAGCCATATGGAATTCCACTTGCAAACAAGAATTTAAAGTATAGCATAGAAGACATAGAGATTGTGGGAAGCTACGATGTAAACGTGGAGAAGATTGGAAGAACAATATATGATGTGGCTGAAAGAGAGCTTGAAAGCAGAATAAACATTCCATTAAAACTTAAAGATATAGAAGTTTTAAGGGGGCTGCATCTTGGAAGCCTTAGAGGATTAAAAGTAAACGCCGAGGGATTAGAAGAAAAGAAAAGCCTCAGAGAAGCCATAAATGAACTTGTAGATCAATGGAGAAAAATGAAACCCGATGTAATAATCAACGTGATAACCACCGAGTATGGAGAACCATTCAGAGATTTAAAGCTTTTAGAAAATGCTGTAAAGAAAGAGGATGCTGAAAGATTGACAGCTTCACAGGCATATGCATATGCACTGTCAAAATACAGTGAAGAAACCGGTAGAAGAGCTGCATTTATAAACGTTATACCTACACCTCTAGCAAATGATGAAGCCATAGTAAAGCTATATGAAAAGAAAAAACTTATCATTCTGGGAGATGACGGAGCTACTGGAGCAACTCCGCTCACATCAGACCTCCTCGAACATTTAGCTGAGAGAAATAGAAAAGTGGAATTTATAGTTCAATTCAATATTGGAGGAAACATGGACTTCCTTGCATTAACCATTCCAAAGAAGAATTTGATGAAAGAAGCCACTAAAAGCAGCATTGTTAAAGATGTTTTAGGCTATGATACGCCACACTACATTAAACCAACAGGATTCCTAAAGCCTCTGGGAGACAGAAAATTCGTCTCCCTCCACATGGAATATCGAACATTCAACAATTTAAAAGATGAAATATATGTTAATTTGAGGATGAACGACAGCCCAGCACTTGCAGGAAACCTTGTAGATCTAATAAGGCTTGCTAAAATAGCTTTAGATAAACATGCATGTGGAACCATATATCCGATAAACGCATTCTTCATGAAAAAACCTGGACCGAAAGGATCCAAATCCATCTCGAAGATAATTGCATATCAAAAACTTCTAGAATGGATTGAAACTATGAGAGATTAAATTAATATTTTAATGGTAGAGTAAAATTGATGTGAGGAAGAAGAATTGGTGAAGATAGGGCTCATAGGGAAGACGAATACTGGAAAAACCACATTCTTCAATGCTGCAACACTTATGAATGCAGAAGTATCCACCTATCCATTCACAACGAAGAAATCGAACATTGGAACAGCATATGTTCAAACACTATGTGTATGCAGAGAATTAAATGTAAAAGATAATCCTAGAAACTCCATATGTATAGATGGATGGAGATTTATTCCAATAGAATTAATAGATCTACCTGGACTGATAAAAGGAGCATATATGGGTAGAGGTTTAGGAGATCAATTTCTAAACGTTGCAATGCAGGCTGATGCACTGCTCCACATAGTGGATGCTTCGGGAAGCATAAATGCAGAGGGAAAAATATGTGAACCTGGACTTGGAAATCCAATAGCAGACTATTACGAGATAGAATATGAAGTAGTCCAATGGTTCAAGAAAGTATTAAAGCAGAATAGAATATCCATTGAGAGGAGGATGAGAGGTGGAAACACAACTCTAGTAGATGCATTATATCCAGTCTTCTCAGGAATGAAAGTTACAAGGAAGATGATAATGGAAAGTTTAGAGAAGACGGGGATAGAGGGCAAGCCAATATGGAATTGGAGTGAAGAAGACTATGAAAAATTTGCACAAGAATTGAGAAAAATATCTAAACCCACACTTATAGTGGCAAATAAAATGGATCTAGGTCCAGCCGAAGAAAACTATGAAAAAATGGTGGAAGAATTTGGAAGATCAATAGTCGTCCCCTGCAGTGCTGAAGCAGAACTCGCATTGAGAAGAGCAGAACAAAAAAAGCTTATAAAATATGTTCCAGGAATGGAAATGTTCAAAGTTATAGATGAAGCAAAGCTTACAGCAAAGCAGAAATGGGCATTAAACTATGTTCAAAGAAGAGTTATGGGCAGAATCTTTAGAACTGGAGTTCAACAAGCATTAAATATAGCAGTATTCAAACTTCTAAAAATGAATGTAATATATCCAGTGGAGAATCCAAGAAAACTTTCAGATAAACGTGGAAATGTACTGCCAGATGCATTTCTCATGCCTCCAAATGCGACAATACTGGATTTAGCTTTAAAAATTCACACGGAACTTGCAAAGGGATTAATATATGGATTAGACGTTAAAACAGGTATAAGATTGCCAAAAGATTACGTGCTCAGAGATAGAGATGTAATAAGCTTAATTACAGCGTCAAAACGTAAATAGAACTAGGAAAACACATTTAAAATTTGAAGATTACTTGGAGAGTTGACGTTGAAAAATATGTTGTATCCAGCCATCTCAACAAGTTTTTCACAGGAAACGTAGAGAACACTTCCAAGCATTCCGATTACTCGTCTAAACGAGATGCTTCCACCATCCAATCCTTCCAAAACCCTTCTCAAAGAAAATGTGGAGAAACCGCTATGCAAAGGCTCCAAGTATCCATTACTCCACTTTGAAACAACTGCGTCAACTCCGCCTCGAAAAAGTCTATTCATAATCAAGGATACAGTGATGCTTTTAATTAAAGGCATGTCTGCACCTGTTACAAAAACATAACGTTCATCTACATATTTCAAACCGCCCAGAACACCTCCAAGCAAACTATCTATAGATGAATCATAGCTGAAGATTAAATTGCCATCAGAATCTGCTAAAATCCTTCTTATAGACTTCTCCTGCCATCTATACTTAACTGCAAGAATAATCCTTCCACAAATATTCTCCAATTCACATATAACATGTTTAATTAAAGGGTTACTTTAAAGGAAATACACGGTTTAAAGTTGCCCAGCCTACTTGAAGATCCACCGCAAAGAAATATATAATCAAACATTTCCTTTAAAATGAAATATGCGCATTAAAATGTAAAAATTGTCGATAAAAGTCAATCTTAATACTTATAAACATATAGAGCATATCATGTGATGGATGTGAACAAAGTTGAATGGAGCCGAATTAATTGTAAAAATATTGGAAGATAAAAATGTAAAATTAATTTTCGGACTGCCAGGATACAATATTCTACCAATATATGAAGCTATAAGAAAGTCGAACATAGAACATGTATTGGTAAAACATGAACATGCATCCGCAATAATGGCAGATGTATATGGAAGATTAACATTAAAACCTGGAATAAGCCTTGTGACTGCTGGGCCTGGAGCATTAAACTCGGCTACAGGGGTAGCCACAGCCTATTCAGCATGTTCACCAATGCTCCATTTAACGGGCCACTGCTCAACCCAAGATAAAATACAACCCTTCCACGGAGTAGATGAATGGCTATTTCTGGAGAAAATATTTAAAAATATAACTAAGTGGAGTAAAACCTTAACGGATCCTGAAGACATAGCTGAATCCCTCAACAAGGCTTTTCGAATAGCCAGTTCAGGTAGAAAGGGACCCGTCCACCTTTCATTTCCAACAGACATTCTAGAAGCTGAAATAAAAGGTGAAAGTGAATTCAAAGAGAATTATCAGTTGAAATTTAAAATGGAAATGGATGAAATCTTCGAAGCTTTAAAATCTTCAGATAAACCGTTGATAGTTGCAGGTAAAGGTGTTTTAAGAACGGGAGCATGGAGTGAACTTAAAGCGTTTGCAGAGGAAATTTATGCACCCATATCCATTTCAAGGAGAAATAGAGATATACTTCCATTCAGCGAACCACTCTACACGGGATATATGGTGGTAGGCGCATTCACAAGAAACCTTCCAGAACAGATAGTGAAACTCTTCGAAGAAACCGATCTAATATTAACTTTCGGATTGGAGAGAGGTGTCAGAATGCAGAGAAGGTTCACAGAGACAGCTGAAAAGAGAAAAATCCGAATAATACATGTATATCAAGAGGATATTCTTCCAAGAATTAAGAGGAAAGGAGAAATATTGGAAGTAAACATACCCAACCTTAAAGGCTTCATTCAAGATGCAACCATTAAAATTAAAGGGAAATATAGAAGTAAGTGGAGAAATCTGGAGGAGAGAATAAGGAAAATTAAAGAGGAAATAGAGAAAGAACTCAGAGAATTCGCATATCAACATTCAGATGAAAAACCCATACATCCAGCATATCTAGTTCAACTCATCAAGGAAAAAGTGGAGAAAAATGCAATATTAACGTTAGATGTAGGTGGAAGCTCATCATGGATGGAACTCTACCATAGAAGCGAAACCTCTAACAGCATACTCTCACCGGAAAGATTTGGAAGCATGGGATATGCTTTCCCAGCAGCGATAGCTGCAAAGAAGATTAAGCCTGAAAGACAAGTTGTAGGAGTTACAGGAGATGGAGGACTACTTATGAATCTAAGCGAAATATCAACAGCAGTGGAGCAAAGGTCAGATATAAAAATATTCGTAATGAACGATTATAAATACACGATGATTCTGAAACTACAGATAAGTAGATTTGGATATCCACCTTTCCAAGTCGATATACATACACCTAACTTCGCTGAATGTGCAAAATCATTCGGTGCAAAAGGACTTAGATGTGAAGATCCGAAAGATCTAGAATCCATAGTTGAGGAAGCATTAAACATGAAAGGTCCACTCATAGTAGATGTGAACACAACATGCCAATACGAATTCTACAAGTATAGGGTATGATAATGGAAACTGTGAAACTGCTTCAAAAACTTATAAAAACTCCAAGCCTCTCAGGAAAAGAAGAAAAAATTGCAAAGATTCTCAGAGAAGAACTCAACAGGATAGGAGTTGACAGAGTAGAATTAGATTCCTATGGAAATATTATAGCAGAGATCCGTGGAGGAGGAGAAGAATCGATAATGCTTGAAGGCCACATGGATCATGTGCCTCCAGGAAAAATGGAAAACTGGAAGTATCATCCATACTCCGCTAAGATCATCGATAACGAAATATTTGGAAGAGGAAGTGTAGACATGAAGGGATCGATAGCTGCAATGATAAAGGCATTGGAAAAAGCAGCAGAAAAAGAATGGAATAGGAACATAATTCTCACATTAGTAGTCCATGAAGAAACAGTTGAAGGAGCAGCGATAAGAAGAATATTCGAAGAGAAGATTAAAATTAAACCTGAAATCATAATAATCGGAGAACCGACAAATCTTAACTTGGCATTAGGTCACAGAGGAAGAGCACTTATAAAAGTGGAGCTTACTGGAAGAACAGCCCATGCAAGTATGCCTGAACAAGGCTTAAACATGATAAATGCAGCATCAAAATATATTCGAAAAATAATGGAGATCAAGCTTCCAAAAGATTTATGGCTTGGAGAAGCAACTATAACGCCGATAAGCATAGAATGCACACCTAAAGGACTTCCCCAAATCCCCGACAACTGCACAATAATATTTGACAGAAGACTAGTGCTAGGCGAAGAAGAAGATGAAACATTGAAACCGTTAAATGAAATATTAGAGGAATTTAAGGAGGAAAATATAATTTTAAATGGAAATGCAGTAATACTTGAAGAAACAGTGAAATGCTGGACAGGTAGAAAGATAAAGGTGAAAGACTATTTTCCAGCATGGATGACACATAGAGAAGATGAAGCAATCATCAAATTGGAGAGAATATTAAAAGATTTAAAACCGCAAAAAATATACTGGAAATTCAGTACGGACGGAGTCTACACTTCGGGAACAGCTGGAATAAAAACCGTTGGATTTGGACCGGGAGACTGGAGAATAGCCCACCAACCCAACGAACATATAAATTTAAGGATGGTGCTTAAAGCCTCAGAAAAATACTATCAGATTATTGAAAAATTCGGAGAAGAATAAAAGAATTATTTTATTGGTTTAAAGCTGCTTCCATAGCAATTAATAGAATATATTTGGCTTATAGGCCTCCTAGATCTGGCTGAAGGCTTCTCAGCGGGATAACCAACAGTCAGCAACGCCACAACCTTGAATCGTCTAGGAATATTGAGCAGAGATTTCACAGCCTCCTCATCGAATGCACCTATCCAACATGTTCCCAAGCCGAGATCACATGCAGCAAGAACCACATGCTCTAAAGCTATAGTCGTATCAACAACAGCCCATTTAGGTGAAAGCTCCATATCAGCTAAACCTACAATTATGGCTGAAGCTTCTCCGACAAATCTCTGCCTCCTACATGCATTTACAAGCCGCTCTTTAAGCTTTCCATCTAAAACTATTATTAAATGCCATGGTTGAAGATTTCTTGCACTTGGAGCCCATCTTGCAGCATTCAATAATATTTTAAGCTTCTCATATTCTAGAGGTTTATCCAAATATGTTCGGATACTTCTCCTCCTCAAAATGCTTTCATAGACACTCATTTATATCGCTCCCTAACCTTTTCCAAAGCCTTGTCAACACTTTCCAAACCAAGCTTTCTTAAAACTTCACTTTTAGGTATACCGTTCTCATCCCATCCCACAGCCTCATAATATTGCCTCTTCAAATCCTCCACTTCCTTTCTATCTGCAGCCTGCCCCTTATATGGTCCTGATGGGAGAGGTTCATAGAATCTAAGTGGATTGTCATCGTGAATTCTCGGATCCCATGTGAAGTCTGGGCCTCCTAAAAGTAGCACTGCCCTTTGAATTTGAAGAATTCTTAAACCATCTCCATTCGCCCACTTCTCAGCTGTTTGATGATAGCCTGTTACAGCCTCATAGAATTTCCAGATCAATGAGGGATCCGGATAAAAGTTGAATATGCATACAACTGCAGAATCACACATAATTCTTATAAGTTCGCTTCCAGAGGAGTGGATCGGCAATCTTGCCACAGATGTATGGTCACCGCCCTGAACGGAGCAGGCGTAAGCTATTGGAGTCGGATAATCCATTTTACTTCTAATTCCATGTGCACCGACACCAGTACCCTTCACTTGAACGACATATGGCATTAAATCTCTACCTTTCATCTCTCCCAGTTTCAGAGCAGCTCTAAATGTGCCTTCCGCCAAAATATCTCCAATACCCTTTCTATAGGCTATCATCTCGGCAAGCTTGGCGAATGCTTTAGGGTCACCCCACTTCAACTCCAATCCATCCAGATCATCCTTGGTTAAAATACCTCTCTGATAGAGTTCCCCAGCAAATCCTAGAACATTTCCCCCGTTAATTCCACATATACCTAGATCGTCGATTACAGATGAAACATAGACATTGCCTTCAGGAGTGAATATTCCAAGATTGGTTCCAAGATAAGCCTGCAACTCGTAATCCGGATTATCCGTTATGGCTCCAGCGTAAGGTCCAGTCTTAACTACAGCTATCTTTAGACATGTTGTTGGACATCCATAATCACCCCAATATCTTTTAACCCAAACTTTACGTTCAAATCTGTCTACTCCAAAACTCTTCTCATCATGCCACTCCTCCTGCCAATTTCTAATAGGCTCAGAGCTTAAAGAATATCCAACACTGTATCCTGCGCTTCCAGTACCCCACCTCCGCATCCCATCCCTCGCAATACATAAATCGTAAACCCTGTTGATCAGCGAAACCGTCTTCACAGGATCATATACATCTGGAAGGGGACCCGACCCCTTTGCAACTATAGCTTTAAGCATCTTCGAACCCATAACTGCACCATATCCACCGTAACCTGCAGCATGAGTCCACTTCTCCATTACAACAGCAACTCTTGTAAGATTTTCACCTGCAGGGCCAATATATAATATGGACGGATCCTTCCACTCCCCGAAACGTGGATATCTTCTCTTAAGCTCATCTCTACATTCCTTCGTCAATCTGACAAGAGTTTTTTTACCGTCAAGCCCCCATAGATGAGATGCATCTCTAATTTCAACATCCTCATCTTTGATGAAAAGGTAGACGGGATCTTTTGAAGCTCCACTAATTATTATACCATCATAGCCGGCGCATCTAAGGTCAACTCCAAATTCTCCTCCAACAGTGGATCCTATGATTCCATTGCTCTGAGGAGATTTACCTGAAATGCAAATTCTACCTCCAGGATAATATCCAGTTAATGGTCCAGCAGCGATGACCAGGAGATTTTCAGGTCCAAGAGGATCCACCTTCTCCCATTCAGCTCCAAGCCTATCCCATAGAAACTTTACTGCGACTCCGCGGCCGCCAACATAATGTTCAAGCAGCTCCTCCTCTAAATCTAAAACTTTAATCTTCTCTCTGCTCAAATCAACCTCTAAAAATTTACCATTATAACCTCTACTCTTCATTTATACACCTCCTTAAATTTACCGTAAATATTTTCGGCAAGCTCCTCAGTTATCTCCTCAGGTGTTCTAGCGTAAAGTCTACACTGCTTTTCAACACCAGATCTTGGAACAATCCAGAGAACATTATATTTAGCTCTCTGACAGATCTTAACGCATTGAGGATCACCGTCACAGAGATCGCATATTAAAATGTATTTTCCATTGGGATGTAAATGTGGAATTCTGCCTGGACATGCATCGATACATTTTCCACAGGCAATACACTTCTCCTTATCCACGATTACAGCTCCAGTAGCTTCATTCACGCTTAAAGCATTCACTGGACATGCATTTACACATGGATAGTCGTGGCATTGAGTGCAGAAATGTGGAAATTCAAGTCCTGGAACAAGTTTGAAAACTCTTATTCTTGAAGCTTCAGGCCAAATTTTACCTTCATGGTAAAGGCTGCAGGCAATTTCACATAATCGGCATCCACTACATCTTTGAAGGTCACGCATAATCCAGATTGCACTCTTCTTCGACAAGATATCACATCCATTATTACATGATAAACATTTATCAATAATATTTTGCTAGAAGATACTTAAACTTTAAGGATTAAAAATGAAATAGTTTTAAGTGGACTTACTTGTCCACAATCCATGAATATTACAGTAAATTCTAGCCCAAACATTTTCAGCTTCAACATTAAAGGATGCGAGAATAAGACCACTCATTTCCCTTTATAATCTTCTGGAAAATTCACTTTTCCCATGGTTGTCTGTGCAGTGAAGTGTGGCGCTTCACCCCTAACAAGGGTAATCTATATACTTTTCTTCCAAATTCAACCCTTCAAAGGTTTCAATAAATTTTAAGTTAGCCGGAATATTTAAATTATGATTCGAATTTCAAACCAGCAGATCCTGAGAATCCTCATGGAAAACTCGAGAACACCCATCATGAAGATAGCTGAAAAGCTGGGGGTAAGTGAAACTGCCATTAGAAAGAGAATTAGAAAGATGGAGAAGGATGGAACAATAAAGAAATATACGGTTGAGATAGATCCAAGAAAGCTCGGATACAATGCCATAGCATTAATAGGATTGGATACTGTTCCCGAAAAATTAATTACAACCATAGACAGGTTGAAAGAAGAAAAAGATATAATACATTTATATTCTGTCAGTGGAGATCACATGATTCCAGCTGAATGCTGGTTCAGAAACTTCGATGAGATGAAAGATTTCAATAAAAATCGGCGAAGATGGAAAGTGTCACCAAGATCTGTCCAGCAATAATATTGGAGAAGATAAAATAGCTAGAATTAAAATATTTATGTTGAAATGGATGTGGGATGCACTATCATCATGGATCTGGATAGATTTGCAGAATACACTTTGAGGAAGGGGTTAAACCAATATAAGCCTAACATCATAACAGGTACATTAACACATCTAGTAGAGGAATTTATAGAGAAATTTCATGCTGTACACATCTTCGGCCTAGACGAGGAGAGAGGAACGGAGGAAGTAATCCTAGAATTACCATACGTAGATGAGGAACTGCTTGAAAAAATACGTTTAGAATTGGAGAGAATTAGAAGAGTTATTGAGAAGCTGGGTGGAAGCATAACTATAGCGGTTTCAACAGGGCCAGTAACATGTAAACCTGTAGGGAAGCGGCGGGAAGCATACATGGATTTTAATAGGAGGAAGGCTTCGAAAATTCTGAGAAGAGCTAAAAGGAGAGGTGGAAATAGAGTAATAATATTTTAAATGTAAAGAACTTTTACTGAAATGAAAATTCAACGTGAATGAAAAGATTTAAATTTAGGTTTACCTAACTTTTTGAAGAAACAACATGGAGGAGGAGCAGTGAAAGAGAGAAAACTGAGCGATCTAAATCCAGGTGAAATGGGAATCATAATTAAGGTTACAGGCAACCCATCACTTAGAAGACGTCTTCTAGACATGGGACTCGTTAAAGGAGCCACAATAAAAGTCGTTAGAAGAGCCCCTCTAGGAGATCCAATAGAGATCCTCGTAAAAGGCTACAATCTCAGCCTAAGAAGGGAGGAATGCTCCAATGTATATGTATCGACCAAGTAGAATAATCCCCCTAGCCATGCTTCCCGAAGGAGTTAGAGGAATAATAGTCAAAATTATTGGAGGAAGAGGACTCGTTAGAAGATTAACAGAGATGGGTTTCACTCCAGGCATAGAAGTCACAGTTCTAAAGTCAAGTTTCCAAGGACCAATCCTAGCCATGATTCGAGGCTCAAGAATAGTTATCGGCCGAGGAGTAGCCATGAAAATATTGGTGGAAGTTGGAGGTTAAAAGTTGAAGATAAAGGTTGCCCTTATAGGAAATCCAAATGTAGGTAAATCTCTAATCTTCAACAATCTTACAGGTGGAAGATCACATATTGGAAATTGGCCTGGAAAGACCGTTGAGAAGAAGGAGGGAAGATGCATTTACAATGGAGTTGAAATGGAGATCATAGATTTACCCGGAGTCTACAGTTTAACAGCCCAATCCATAGATGAATTGATAGCAAGAGACTACATAATTGAGGAGAAACCTGACATAGTTATAGACATTGCAGATGCCTCAAACCTGGAGAGAAACCTATATTTAACTTTACAGCTCATGGAGCTCGAAGTAAAACTCATACTAGTTTTAAACAAAATGGATATAGCTGAAAATTTAGGCTACAATATAGATGTTGAAGCCCTCTCCAAGAAACTTGGAATTCCAATAGTTACAACCATAGCTACAGAAGGAAAAGGAATGGACGAACTTAAAAAAATCATAGCTGAAAGCATTCATAGAGAATGGAAAGCCAAAAAGATAAGTTATGGAAGAGAAATAGATGAACTGATATTTAAATTTGAAAAATTAATTGCAGTAGAGAGGCAGTTCTCGACGAAATATCCGACCAGATGGCTTGCCATAAAAATTTTGGAAAGAGATGAAGACATATTAAAGAAAATTAAAAAAAGCAGAAATTTAGATGAAATTTTAAAAAATATTGATGAAAGCATTAAAGTATTAGGTGATGAACCTGACGTCGCTTTAGCTGAGAAAAGATATGAATGGATATCAAGCATTCTCCCACAGGTTTTGAAAGGCATTAGGCCGGTAACTCTATCGGACATGCTGGACAAAGTCTTCTTAGACAAACATTTAGGAATACCCATATTTCTATCCTTATGGTGGAGTCTCTTCAGATTTACATATGATGTTTCAGCTCCACTCTCAGATTTAATAGACATCTTCTTCAATCGGCTTGGAGACATAGTGAAGGAATATATTTCCAATGAGCAGCTTGCATCCTTCATTGCAGATGGAATTCTAGGCGGAATTGGCGGAGTCCTAGTCTTTCTACCCTCAATACTCTTCCTATTCTTCGGACTATCCATACTTGAAGATAGTGGATATCTTGCCAGAGCAGCATTTGTAATGGACAAGTTAATGTATAAGTTGGGGTTGAATGGAAGATCTTTCATACCCATATTGCTGGGTTTCGGCTGCAATGTTCCAGCTATAATGGCAACTAGAACCATTAAAAACGAAAAAGATAGAGTGTTAACGATCGTGGTGAATCCTCTAATCTCATGCAGTGCAAGACTGCCAGTTTACATTCTAATTGGAGGGGCAGTTCTCGGAGAATATGCAACTGCAGGAGTATATTCAATGTATATTTTAGGAATAGTTTTAGCTGTTTCAATGGCTCTTCTATTTAGAAGAATAATACCCTTCTTTAAGAGTGGGAGAACTCCGTTCATAATGGAGCTTCCAATGTATGCCAAGCCGATCTTAAAAACTACAGTTATACATATGTGGGAGAGAGGTTCACTCTTCCTTCGGAAAGCTGGAACAATAATATTTCTAGGCGTAATATCAGTATGGTTTCTCTCAACCCATCCATGGGGCTCCCCCATAGAGGAGACATATATAGCTATTCTTGGAAAAATTCTGGAACCCTTATTCTACCCATTAGGATTCGATTGGAGAGGGGCAGTAGCCCTCTTCTTCGGATTTATTGCAAAGGAGATAGTTGTCGGAGCATTCTCAATCTTCTTCGGTTTTGGAGGGGAAGGAGAAGAGGAATCATTAAAACAATATATTCGAACCCATAAGATCTTTACACCTTTAACGGGATATGCTTTCATGGCTTTCACCCTAACCTATATACCTTGCATTGCAACTCTCGGCGCAATTTACAGGGAGACGGGATCTTGGAAATGGGTGCTCTTCACAGTTACATATGAATTGATACTAGCATATACAGTTGCATTCACCATAGTTACAGCGGGCCATCTACTGGGATTTACATAGGAGGTGAAGGTTAATGGAGATTAAGAATGGAAAACTTTTAACCATATATATTTCAATTTTAAGCTTACTTTATGCTGCCACAGGAATCCTCGAAATAATCTCAGCACTATTAAACCTAATTATAGGTATAGGTTTAAGCTGGATTCCACCCGACCTATTCGGAGGATTTTCAGCACTCGTGATAAGCGCAATCTTTTTCAAAGCAATCTTCCCATGGAGAAGGAGGAAAAAGGCGAACCCGTATCTTTTAGGGGCAACCTTAATGTCCATGATCTTCGGAACCCTCTACATATTAATTTTCATAGCTACAGGAATAGACGCATACATTGTAAATGAAGAGTGGAAGTGGATTACAGATTTGATGAGACCTGAAATATGGTTGGCTGCAGCTTCAACACCCTTAACTTATATGGCATGGATTAAAATGCTTAAAGAATTTAAAGGTAAAGCTAACTGAAATGTCTTATTGAAATTCAGATTCCTCGCAGGGTGGATGTTCACCGCTCTCACAAAACTTCTTGAAATGTTCAAGCCATCTAGGACTTCTAGGAGCATTCTGAACGAACTCCACAAATTTGGATAAAAGTTTCATAGTTTCAGGATGAACATAATGTTCAATTCTACATGCATCCTCCTCAGCGATTTCAGAGCGGACACCTAAAATTTCAAGGAAGTTTCTAAGAGTTTCATGCCGCTTAATAACATTTTCAGCTATAGCTTCACCCCTAGATGTAAGTTTCACACTTTTATATTTCTCATACTTCACTAATCCTCTCTTAGCAAGCTTCTGAATCATTTCGGTTGCAGTGGGCATTTTAACATTTAAAAGTGAAGAAATGTCGGACATTTTAGCATAACCCTTCCTCCTAACAAGCAGATATATGGCTTCAAGATAATTTTCAACAGCTTCACTACCCAACATCAAGAATATATAGATGAGGGAGAAATAAAAATTAACCGGCCTCAAATTTCAACTGAAACATTTTAAGAAGCATCACAGTCTACAACATAACACATATATAACTTAACCAGGTTTTCATCATACATGATGATGAAATGATTCCTCAACTTCTATCCATAAACTCTGCAAGCAAAACTTTAAGA
>QMRB01000006.1 GCA_003649185.1 Thermoproteota archaeon
GATCACCGTAGAAGAGAAGGTGAGAAGAGATAATTATAAATTTCTGGTTTAAACAACTACAACATGATCTATATCGAAGTATCTTTTCGCTATAAGTCTAGCCCTAGCAATATTTTTACCCTCCCTGCCTATAGCTATACCCTTATCGTTGGGTTCTATTGTGACATATGCTATTCTCCTCCCATCAGGAGCATTGGTAATTTTGACTGAACGAACCCTTGCAGGGGAAAGTGAATGCTTAATAAACTCTTCTGGAATTTCCGAGAATTCCACAACCTCAATATTTTTACCCAACATACGTTTCAACCTTTTAACGTTTATTCCACCTTTACCTATAGCCAATCCCATGTCTCCAGGTTTAACTATAAAGATCAGCCTATTCCATCGTTCATCTACAATGCAATCCCTTGTAGTGGCACCAGTTAGACTCTCGAAGAGAGTTATGAAATGCATTTCAACTGAAGTTAATTTAATTGAGGGTATAATTATCCCTCCTCAATCAATTTGAGGATTTCAGAATCTCCGGGTTCAAATATTGTTAGAGCTGCTACCATGAAAGGTTTCCCGCAGAGAGAACCTAACTCCCAGCTTGAACCTTGAAAAACATAGATGGGAATATTTGAAAGCCTCGAATAGTAGAATATATCGTTCTTCAATTCTTCAGGTATATTTGAAGCTAAGATTATCAGTTTACCCTTACCAAGCTTTGCATTTTTAACAGCTGATTTAGAGCCGAAATCAACTTTACCTGTCCTTATCACGATACGCAACTCTCTTTCAAAGTCGATGGACACGCTTTCACACTCCAGAGACCACCGTCAACCGCATATTTAAACTTTAATATATTGAAAACGAAAGTGATAAATAAATTTTTAAGTTTTCCCCCTGCTTGAAGTGCTTTTCATGAGCAACTGCACGGAGCCCGTGCCTATTGGAATAATTTGACCTACAATTACATTTTCAGTTACACCCAATAATTCATCAACCTCTCCGCTGACACTTGCCTCCAATAAATGTTTAGTAGTAACCTCGAAGGCTGCTCTAGCCAGTACACTAGGCTTCTCTCCGCTGATCCCGTGTCTACCTATCTGCCTTATTCTTCCAGTATAGGTCATCATATCAGCTACAAGCATAACATGTCTAATATCCACATCTAAGCCCTGTTCCTCTAAGACTCCCATTGCTTCTCTAATTATCATATTTCTGGCAGCTTCGATGCCCAGCACCTCAGCAACCTCATGAAGATTGTTTGTAGTGGTTCTTGTAGGATCTACTCCTTCAACCTTTAAAACTGCTGCTAAATTGGATCCTTCAGTATAAATTACATATTCACCCTGCTCCTTTCTAATAACTATTCTCTTAATACCTTTAACTCCTTTAAGCTTCAAAGCTAAAATTTTATTTCTCAACTTCTGCAGTTTATTCACATCTAAAATATCCGTGCGAACAGCTATTTTATTGTCATCCACCATCTCAACTTCGCCGACTTTAAGCTTTTCAAGAGCATTTATGACGTTTTCAACGGAGATATCCTTATCTCGCATAACCTCCAAGTCCAATGTTAAAAGTATTGAACCTGATATTAAATCAATCTCCACACTCTCAGTTATATTCTCAAGATATGTGGTCTCAATGTTTCTTCCAACCTCTTTGGCCTTCTCCTCGTCGAATCTGTGATTCTCATCAAGATAAACGGTCATCATAGGTGTTGATGGAGTTCGTCTAGCATCCAAAATTTCTATTAGTCTAGGTAGACCTAAAGTGACATTGAACTCTCTGACCCCTGCATAATGGAAAGTTCTTAGAGTCATCTGTGTTCCAGGCTCACCGATGGATTGTGCTGCGACGACTCCTACAGGTTCACCTGGCTCTACAAGGGATTTTTCATATTCCTTGACTACGGTGAACAGTATCTTCTCCAACTCCTCCTCAGTCAACTTAAATTTTGGAAGTTTCTCTTTTAACTCCTCGATTATCGATGGTGGTAAAACGTTGATTAATGAATCCACTCTGTTAACTATATCTTCAGCTTTAAGATATTTCATTCCACCCTCCTCTCCATAACGACTTTTCTGATGATTCTGTCAATATTCATGGGTTTACCATGATCGCTTCTAGATGGATCCACACCGTCCTCACCATATTTAAATTGGACTACAAGGCCTCCTGGAGCTCTAACGGTTCCATCATATTCAACTTTTAAGTCTTGAAGTGCATTCATAAGTCTTCTCTGCAGGTAGCCGCTTTGAGAAGTTCTAACCGCAGTATCCACTAATCCTTCTCTTCCACCCATAGCATGGAAGAAGAATTCAAGGGGATTTAACCCTCTCTTATATGAAGAGTATACGAAGCCTCTTGCAACAGCTCCTATATCACCCTTCTTAAAGTGGGGTAGAGTTCTATTTTTATATCCGCGTATTATACGTTCACCTCTAACTGATTGTTGGCCGATGACCGCAGTCATCTGTGTCAAATTTAATATGTTTCCTCTAGCACCTGTTTTAGCCATAACTACAGCATAATTATCCATGCCTAAATATTCTGCAGCAATATTTCCAGCTTTATCTCTAGCATCCGTTAAGACTTCCATTATTCTCATTTCAAGGGTTTCTTCAAGTGTTCTTCCTGGAAGTCTTTCAAGTTCACCCTCCCTATATGAGCGGATAAGTCTATTTACAGCTATCTCAGCTTCTTTTAAGACTTCATCGATTCTAATTTTAGCTTCCAGCGGCATGTCTTCGTCACTTAAACTCATAGTGAAACCGTAATCGTCAATATAGATAAGGAAGAGTTTGAACACGTTGTCTATGAAATGGCTTGCAGCGTCGCTTCCATAATCCTTAACGATAAAGTGTAGAAGACTTTCAGGTTGACCTGCACCTATCAGCTTCTTGTCTAGAACTCCCGAAATTAAGAGACCGTTCTTCACGGAGACATATGCATCATATGGACAGTCCTCTTCTAAGCATGTATCACACTTGGCACATATGTTTGATCTAGCTGCAAAATTCAAATCTTTCGGCAAAAAGAGACTTACAAGCTGTTTACCGGTCCAAAGTTTCTCCGGATATTTTATGGCTGGCGGTGGAAGAGGACCTGTATAGCCAGCATTATAAAGCAATCTGCAAACTTCTCTCCTCCTAAGAAATGTTGATTTTCTCGTCAGCAGGAAGGCTCCTGTAATGTAGTCTTGAATAGCACCCATAATTGGACCGCCATATCTTGGAGATAATATTTGCTCTTGAACAAGCATTAGAATTCTGGCTTCAGCTCTAGCCTCCTCGCTTTGAGGAACATGAAGATTCATTTCATCTCCATCGAAATCGGCATTGTAAGGTGGACATACACAGAGATTTAATCTGAAAGTTTTGTATGGCAGAACTTTAACTCTATGGGCCATTATTGACATTCTGTGAAGTGAGGGTTGCCTGTTGAATAGAACTATATCTCCATCCCTAATATGCCTTTCAACTATATATCCGGGGGTCAAGTTCTCCGCTATCGCCTTCAGATCCTTTGGATATCTTAAATCTATTCTTCTACCGTCAGGCCTAATAATGTAGTTGGCACCTGGATGGTTAAATGGGCCTCTAATCACAAGCTTCTTCATCTCTTCCAGATTCCACTGAGTAACCCTTTCAGGAACAGTTAAAATTTTTGCAATCTCCTCTGGAACTCCAACCTCATTTATGCTTAGATTTGGATCCGGAGAGATCACAGTTCTAGCTGAAAAATCCACACGTTTACCTGAAAGATTACTTCTAAATCTTCCCTCTTTCCCCTTCAATCTCTGGGAAAGAGTTCTGAGAGGTCTGCCAGATCTATGCCTAGCTGGAGGTATACCTGAAACTTCATTATCGAAATAGGTTGTAACATGATATTGAAGAAGTTCCCATAAATCTTCGATTATAAGTTGGGGAGCCCCTGCCTCTATGTTCTCCCTCAATCGTTCATTAATTCTAATTATATCTACAAGTTTATGTGTCAGGTCGTCTTCTGATCTAACTCCAGATTCCAATGTTATTGATGGACGGACACTTACAGGTGGAACTGGTAGAACTGTAAGAACCATCCATTCAGGCCTCGCCGATTCCGGATCTATACCTATAAGTTTGAGATCATCATCTGGAATACGTTCCAATCTAGCTCTTACCTCAATTGGGGTGAGTTTGATGGCGCCTTCCCTTGTCTCTTCATAAAAGGTTGTAGGCTTTTCAAGTTTAACCTTAAATTGCCGTTCATTACAGTGTGGACATTCATTTGTCTTGATAGCCTTACTTAAAATTCTACTTGTAAGATTATCGACGAGTTCAGGCCAGTTTTTCACATATTTTTCGAGAAGAACTTTATATCTCTCCATATCCTCTTGGGGGATGAGAAGTCTTCCACATCTTCTACAGGTGGCCCTTAAAAGTTGATAGATTATTTTAACGTAGCCTACGTGGACTACGGGTCTAGCCAACTCCACATGGCCGAAATGTCCAGGACATGCTCCAACCCTATTTCCACAGGTTGCACATCTCTGACTTGGCTCTATTATTCCAAGCCTTCTATCCATCAATCCACCTTCAATTGGCCATCCATCTTCATCATAAGTGTCAGGGGTTACTATGGCAGTTACGGACATTTTTCTGATAATATCGGGTGAAAGTACACCAAACTTTATAGCTTTAATCCTTTTATAAGATTCAGACATGAATTTCACCTCTAAAATTTCTCCTCCAATATAAGTTTGGGAGCTATACAGAGACTCATAAGCTCTTGGAGAAGCAGTTTGAAAGCATAGGACATAACTACAGGGGATATCTTTGCCTTATCGCCGCAAATTCTGCATACATAGGTATCCCTGTTTCTATCATAATAAGCTATGAAACCGCAGTTTTCACATACATAAACCTCTGTTTTATCCGATTCCTCCAGCAATCTCTCCTTTAAAAGTAAAGCTGCTCCATGCCCTATTAGGCAATCCCTCTCCATCTCACCGAATCTTAATCCACCCTCTCTAGCCCTACCCTCAGTAGGTTGCCTAGTTAATATTTGAACTGGCCCTCTAGCCCTCGCATGTATCTTATCAGCCACCATATGATGAAGCTTCTGATAATAGACTATACCGATGAAGATCTCGGCTTTAAGCATCTTACCTGTTCTTCCATCATACATGACCTCGCAGCCATTAGATTTGAAACCCAACTTTTTAAGCGCCTCTCTTAAACTCTCTTCTGATTCACCGCTAAATGGAGTTCCATCTATGAATCTTCCCTCTAATGCTCCAACCTTACCGGCAATGCTCTCTATTAATTGTCCAACAGTCATTCTTGAAGGTATTGCATGTGGATTTATTATGAGATCCGGCACTATTCCATCCTCAGTGAAAGGCATATCCTCCTGTGGAACGAGAAGACCTATAACTCCTTTCTGTCCATGCCTTGAAGCAAACTTGTCACCAAGCTCCGGAACTCTATTATCTCTAACTCTAACCTTTACCAATTTGTCACCTTCTGAAGTTTTAGTGAATAATACTCGGTCAACAACTCCTTTCTCTCCATGCCTCATGCTGAGGGAAGTTTCACGTCTAGTTCTCTCTCCAACCCTGAGACCTGTAGATTCTTCGAGAAATCTTGGAGGACTTGTTCTCCCTACAAGTACAACTCCACCTGAAACTTCAACTTCCGGTTCAATTATTCCATCCTCACCGAGAAATCTATATGCTTCAGCAGTCCTATATCCTCTAACGCCTGGTTCAGGAATCTCTATAGAATCCATTTCTCCTCCCGGATACTTTTTCTCCTCGATCTCGTAGCATCTGAAAAATGTTGAATGTCCAAGCCCCCTCTCCACAGAAGATTTATTCATTATTAGGGCATCCTCAATGTTATATCCGGCATATGAGAGAATTGCAACCACGAAATTTTGGCCTGCTGGACGATCATCATACCTTATTACTTCAGTTGCCTTAGTTTTAACTATGGGCTTCTGCGGATAGTGGAGGAGATGAGCTCTAGAATCCATTCGTAACGGATAATTGATAGCGTAGAGTCCTAATGCCTGTTTAGCCATGGCAGCTTCATATGAATTTCTAGGCGACTGATTATGCTCTGCGAAGGGTATTATCGAAGCACAGATTCCGAGTATTGTGGCAGGGGCAATCTCGAGATGAGTATGTTCGGAAGTTACATCTTCAGGATTTAAGGCTATATAGGCATTCTCCTCCTCTTCAGCATCAAGATATTCTATGAGACCCTTGTCGATGAGATCGCTCCACGACCACTCGCCTCGTCTAAGCTTTTCAATATGATCCTTCTTCAGCTTTATCTCTCCATTCTCAACGATTATTAATAGGCGTCTAACACGTCCCCTATCGCAGTTCACGTAAACCTCATCTATATGTTTATCCTTGTAATGGGCTACATTGACTTCACTGCTTATATCCCCCTCTCTTCTCATACGTCTAATCTCAGAGCAGAAGGCTTCAGGATCTGGATGTATACCTAATAGTCGACCGTTGAGGAAGACTTTAGCACCTTTAACCATGGATTTTCTTGCACGTTCTATCGAGATTACTCCTAAACGATGTAATGTTCTCTCTACAATGCTCTCATCGAAACCGACTGAAATTATAGCCATTAATGCAAGGTTTTTAACGAGACCGCAGTTCGGCCCTTCAGGAGTCTCATTTGGACAGAGTCTACCCCATTGAGTGGAATGGAGATCTCTTGCTTCAAAGTGTGGTTGACTTCTACTTAGAGGGGAAACTACCCTTCTCAGATGGCTTAAAGTGGACATATAGTTGGTTCGGTCGAGAAGTTGACTGACTCCAGCTTTGCCTCCAACCCAATTTCCCGTGGCTAGGGCATGTCTCAGCCGCTCAGTTATAACATCGGCTCTAACGAGATTTGTGACGTTAACTCTTCTTCCCCTACTTCTAGCCCGCTCCAACTGATATTTAACATCTCTACAGAAACTTCTGAAGGCAACTCTGAAGAGACTCATTAAAAGGTCGCCTGCAAGTTTAAGCCTTTTATTAGCGTAGTGATCTTTATCGTCAGGCCCTCTCCTATTTAAAACCAGTTCGAGAAGTTTTTCGGCCATCTGGCCGAGAAAATATGCTTTTCTCCTTCTATCCTTTGGAAGATTTCCAAGATGTGGGAGAAAATATTTGTCAAGAATTTGTTCTGCTCTTTGAATTCTATATTCACGTGTCTGGCCTATGGCAACTCTATTCCCAATATAATCTAATGCATCTGAAACTCTAGCCACTGCTGAAGCCTGTTCCAATGTGGGTATGAGAAGTTGCTGGATTTCAGGATCATCTGAAACTGCCTCAACAATCTCCTTATCGGTCCTTAGACCTAGAGCTCTCATCAAGATTCCGAGAGGTATCTTACCTGGAACGGATGGAAATGAAACGTGGAGAGTTCCATCCTTAACTCTATCCATGGTGACTGGAACTCTATATCCTGAGGCCACTGAGAATACCTTTGCTGTATGAGTAGCAGATGAACCGGGACTTCCATAATCTACAAGAATCCTGTTTATTGCAAGATCTTCTTGGGCTACAAGAACCCTTTCAGAGCCATTTATTATAAAGTAGCCTCCAGGATCATCGGGATCTTCACCGTGAGCGAGAAGTTCATCTCTGTCGAGCCCGTGAAGCATACATTTAACCGATTTAACCATGATGGGCATTCTACCTATAAAAACTCTGACAGGTTCACCTTCAATTCCATCCTCCACTGGAATCATAGTTAGATACATAGATGAAGCATAAGTGAGATTTCTCAGACGAGCTTCCATGGGATAAACCTTCTCTTCGGAGCCGTCAGCCTCCCTTACAGTTGGATCCTTAATTTCTATAACGCCAAATTTGACGCTTAATCCAGGTATATCCGTTTCAATTCCACCTTGCTCATCGACAATCCTCTGTAAACCGCGGGTTATGAACTCGTTGAAGGAGTCTAAATGTTGTCTAACTAAACCCTTCTCCTTAAAGAATGCATCTACAAGCAGCCATCTATCTTCATGAGATAAGGACAAAATTCTCAGCCTCCAATTCAGCTAGGAATAACATATCTATAGATTATGGAGATCCCGGCAGTCTTACTTTTCCTAACGATCTTCACAATATCTCCGGGCTTTGCACCTATCGCCCTAACGGCAGGATCAGTTGATCTGATTAATGGAAGCTGGTTGCATTTAACGCCGAGCCTCATCAAAACCTTCTCAGCCTCCTCTTTGCTTAGAAGTATATGTTCAGGGACAAGTTCATGGTCAAAAATATTAAATTTACTCCCCATAGCCATACACCCAAAATATAAGAAAATAAGCTAAACCTTTACCATCCATCTCTAACCAATAAATATTTCGCTAAAGTGTAAATTAAAGTTTAAATGAATATTTAACTAAAGTGGGAGGTTGTGGCGGGCCCGGCGGGATTCGAACCCGCGACCAATGGGTTAAAAGCCCACTGCTCTTCCTGGCTGAGCTACGGGCCCAAAGACCTCAACCAGAAAATAGAATAAAGGATACTTATATTTTTCACTCAGCACAAGATAAACCGACAAATGAAATATATCAGCTTTTCCATATTTTCCATATATTTAATGGTGAGATGTAAAACATTTTTTCATCATTGACGGTCAATCTCACATATCGTAACGTTATAATTCATGTTAGTTGCTTAGCTGAAAGGCATGTTTACAGGAAAATATAGCGGCTACTTTGCTTTGAATCATAATGCTACAGTTAAAGGCTAGGAAATCGTTAATGGATTTATAATTTTCTCCTCAACACATTTAAGTTTTGAATTTCTCTCATAAATTAACATCTCCTAAATGGATTGAATATGGGAATGTAAAATTCCTTTCAATTATGAATTATTTAGTATGCTACCGTTTCACTTTTGACTTCAAACTTAACTTTGACGGTTTCTTAGCTTTCACCATGGTCCTCCAATACTTAATGTTTCTTATACATCCAGGATCAGGCGCCAAAATGTATCCATAATATGAAAATGCTCTTGCTCTACATCCGCCGCATATGTATCTATATGGACATATACCGCAATTGGCTTGGAGAATATCTTTACTTCTAAATGCTTTTAATATGGGAGTATTCTCCCAAATCTCGCTGAAACTTTTCTCCCTAATGTTTCCGAGGGGAAGTTGAGGGATGAAAACGCAGGGGGTTATGGTTCCATCTGGTTGAAGAGCACAATAAATTCTTCCAGCACCGCATCCACCTATAAAATTAGCTAGATCGCTAAGTCCACTTATAGAGGGGCCGGCATAGAAGTGGGTTGGACTCATCATGGTTCCTCCAGATTTTTCGAGAACAACTCTAGCATATTGTGGAGCTGTGGATAAAATTTCTATGTCTCCAACCTTCAACTCTTCATAAAGCATGTTTAGAAAAGCTTCCCTCTCGGTAGGTGTAAGATCCATTTCAACTATTTTTTCACCTCGCCCTACTGGGATAAAGTTGAAGAAAATCACTCTTGAAACACCCAGTCTCCTCGCCAACCCTATAATTTTCTTGGCTTCAAGATAATTGTATTTTGTAACTGTAGTCGCTATTCCTGTAAATAGTCCTCTCTTCACACAGTTTCTTATGCCTCTTACAGCGCTTCTCCAAGATCCCTTAACACCTCTAAACATATCATGTTTTTCAGGATCCGCAGAATCTATGCTTATCTCCACATAGTTTACACCTTTAGTTTTAAGCTTTTCAGCTACTCTTTCGGTGATCAATGTTCCATTGGTTGCTACAGCCACATAGAAATTTTTTCTTACAGCCCTTTCAACTACAGGCCAGAAATCTTGATGTATAAGTGGTTCTCCTCCGGAAAAAGCTATAGCGGCAACTCCCGCCTCCTCTAATTGATCTAGTACTTTAAATTTTTCCTCTAATGAAAGCTCGTTTGGAAGGGGTTTTTCAGCTCTTTGATAGCAATGTTTACATCTCAAATTACATGCATTTGTGAAATTCCACACTACTAAAAATGGAGCGTCAAGCATTTGCGGGATGGTGATTCCATATTTTCCTATACTTCTCAAAATAGTTTCTATCCCTCTTCTTACACCTCGCTCCTTAAAGAACTTTCTAGTTGATTCAGATTTAACATCCAATATGTGAGCACTAAAATCGATTATGAAGGATAATAGGAGAGAGGAGAGATATGGGGTGAATTTTCTTGGAGCCTCTTCACCGGAATATATTGAGAGAGCATGATAGAGGAGGGATTTATCTTCAACTTTCTTGTTTGACAAGTATTTTACAGCGGCTCTAACTATTGGATTGCCGAATACTCTTTTTATAAATTTGACTGTTTCGAGAACCATGTAGGTCACCTTCAATCAATGCTAAAAACGAAGTTTAATATAAAGTTTTATCTATAATATTATAGGAAAAATTAAATCATCAATGTTATTAAAAATGAGGTTAAATTTTCAAGTTAAAAAAATAAAATTTATTTTCGTGTATAAACGATTTCTCCGTTAATTATCACCATCTCCACCTTTGTCATAATGTTTAGAGGATCACCGCTTAAAATCCTAATATCAGCATCTTTACCTTTCTCAATGCTTCCAACTCTGTCTGCAACACCAAGTATTTCAGCAGGATTTATAGTTATAGCTTTCAAGGCCTCTTCATATGGAAGTCCATGCTTAGCGGCTAGAGCTGCACATATAGGTAGGAATGCGATTGTCTGACCTACAGCATCCGTTTGAATGGCAAGTTTCACTCCTGCTTTCCAGAGGATTCTTGGAGTATCAAAGTTGAGCTCTCTCATCTCCCATTTACCTCTACCTAGAAGGCTTGGCCCCCAAACTGCTGGAACACCTTTAGAGGCAATCCAATGGGCTATTCTATGTCCTTCAGTAGCATGCTCCCATGAAAGTTTAACTCCGAATTCTTCAGCAATTCTGATAGCTGTGGCTATGTCATCAGCCCTATGGGCATGGGCTCTAAATGGAATTTCACCTCGCAGAACCCGCTCTAAAGCTTCCAACTTTAAATCTACATCAGGCATCTTGCTGGGATCATCTTTTGCACGCTCCTTCTTCTTCATATAATTTTTCGTTTTTTGAAGCCATTCTCTCAGGAGAGCTGCAACACCCATACGTGTGCTCGGCATCCGTTTACGTTCAACACCATAGACTCTTCTAGGATTTTCGCCGAAGGCTATTTTCATACCTGAAGGTTCCTTTAAGATCATCTCATCTACAACAACTTTTGGAGCTGTTTTTAGAACGACTCCCATACCGCCAATAACATTGGCGCTGCCTGGCAGTATCTGAACGGTGGTGACTCCTGTTTCTAGGGCAGCTCTCAACCCTTTCTCATCAGCATTTGCTTTAATTGCATCGATAGCTCTGAGATGGGGAGTGATAGGATCTGTTGCCTCGTTGCCGTCACTTCCAAACCATCCTACAGTCTCCTCGAAAATGCCGATATGACAGTGAGCATCGATTAAACCCGGCATAACTACTTTACCGTTTGCATCGATAACTTCAGCATCGTCAGGAATTTTCAGATCTACACCAACATCGATGATTTTACCTTTATCGATAAGCACTGTACCACGTTTAATAACGCCTCTTGTAATGGTCATGATCTTCCCATCTTTAATGGCCAACATAGAGGACACCTAAAAGAAATATGAAGATTGAATAACTTAAAGTTAACCGGTCAAGAAGATTTAATGTGGCGCCGAGGCCGGGATTTGAACCCGGGTCCCGGGCTCGACAGGCCCGGATGATAGACCGGACTACACCACCTCGGCAGCTACTGTTTCAAGTTTCATCGACTCTTCAGTCTTCCTAAAATATGCTATTTCGCTTGTAAAATTTTTGTCTAATTATATAAGGTTTTTCATGGGTGGCTGATTAAAATATAGATGAAAGGTTAACATGTGACGTGAATTATCGATGCTACTCGTCTCCCTTCTTTCAGAAAAGTGTTTAAAATCTTTATCGCTTCAGGCGTTTTAGCCTTGATAAATGATACGCCGTGATTCTCCATATACTTCACGGTTTCTTCAAGTATGGGTAACGCCCCATACTGTCCTGTACCTATTATGATGATCTCCGGATTTTCCTCTAATAGGTGAGCTATCTCCAACCATGAGAGTGGAGTGTGAATGCCTCTCTTAAAGGGTTTTGACAATTCCTTCTTCCTCTTGGAAATTTTTCCATCAACATGTATTACTATATCGTGACGATATTTTCTGCCATCCACTACAATATATCCGAAACCAGTCTCTTCAATTTTTAACATTGCCATTTCAACTCCACGAAGAATTAACACTATGAAAATTGGTACTGTAAGCTTGATTCCATTCTAAAAATATAAAAGTAGAGGTTAATTTGCTATAATTACCGTAGTTATTTCTCTGAGAGTCTGAAGATCATTCGCCTTCACCAATCTATCTGAAATAGTATATAAAACATTGCCAATATATATGGCTCTCTTAACAGCATATTGAGAATTGAAGCAACATCCACTCTTCATAATGTCCCCTCGATCCTTTAAATGTGTTATCCGACCTCTAAATGTGATTGCAGTTCCATTAATATTGAACACGTATAGTCCTTGCCATACATATTCTCCCTGAACATATGGCGGTACACCGCTCGGATATTTATTAGGATCTATCTTGGCGAGAAGGATTGGCAATGCCAATAGATTCTTCTCCTTACTGAACAGTAGGGCATGATGATCTCTAAGGATGGGGGAATCCGTTCCACGATCACCTATAATGTATTTTGCCAATAGTTTTGGATTTTCTGGATTTGACACATCAAATAGAGCTATTTTCACACCTTGATACCATGCAAAATCTCCTTTCTCAGCCTCTACAGTTTCCTTTCCTATTCCAATTATATGGGAACCGTCATATGGGTGTATATAGTCTGAGAAGCCTGGAATCTTGAGTCTGCCTAGAAGTTTCGGTTTTTCGGGGTTGCTGAGATCTATGACGAAAAGCGGGTCAACCTTTCTGAATGTTACAAGGTAACACCTCGCTCCCATAAATCTTGCAGCATATATTCTCTCTCCCGGAGCTAGATTTTCAATCTTTCCAACCATTTCGAGATTGCCATTTAAAATGTATATGTGGTTGCTGGATGTGGCTTCTGCTAATGATCTGGCTACGTGACCTGTAGTGGTTGCTATTCTAAAGAATCCTTTATACTCATCCATGGAGAATTGATTTAACACTCTTCCAGGAACTTTTCCCGAAGCTGCTGGATGGATCTCGTCGCCATGAATCCGTATTTTATGTATAACTGTAACTGTACCATTTTCACTCCAATTGGACATGGACACGTAAAGGTTTTCATATGACATGTAGATGCATGAAGCTGGCCCTGTAAGAATTGCTTTAAAATTGGGAAAACTATTTTCATCTGCAACATTTAAGGCCATCACTATGGTATACTGTGTAAATATATCGGAAATATTTGAGTAGTATATTTCGTTTGGGCGGATGGGTTGCAATGCATTGTCCACATAGATTTCAGGCGTAACCACCTTAAACTTTTCTCCGTCAGTTCTTAAAGGCAGGATGGCCGGTGTGGAAGCCACCAAATACAAATAGTTGTCGATCATTCTGGAGTTAATATACCAACCTTTCAATGATATATCTCTCCAAATCTTTGGATTAGCCTTATCTTGTACATCAAATATTTTTATATATGTTCTCCATTCAATGACGTTTTTATTCGAATTTGTTTCTCTTTGAAATAGTATGAAAAGAGTCTCCTGCCCTATAACTATTAACAGGTCACCATAAACATATAGGCCTATAACGGTTCCACTCAGAGTAAAAGTTGATTTAACATTTGCTTCCTCAGGGGGATAGGCTTTAACGATACATATTTCATTTCTTCCTCTAACAAAATATAGGTATTCTCCATCAGTTTTAACTATGTCGGCTTCACCTATCCCCTCTACTTGCACATTGGTCTTAGAGTAGCTGGGAACATTTAGATTGAATGTAGATTTCTCTGCAACCCGACAGGTTAATATGTTGAAGCCGCCTAAACCTAGTGGGAAAAAATATCTCGACGCCAATTCAATTTTGGAGAGAATGAAGCTTTCCAATTGATCCATAGATTTAAAGCTTTTAAGTGAAAGCTGAACAGGTTCTATGGAGTTTTCTATGAAAATAGATGAGAGAGTACTGTTCACTACGATGCCGATGAAGATCAAAGTTAAAAATATTAGACGCTTCAAGATATCACCAAGCTAAAATAATTATAGTTATGATATTATGCTATGCTTTAGAACATTAAGTTAAAAAATCTAGAACACCCATAATAATCGTAATTAATGTAGTTAAGTGAAGCTTAATGTAAGGATGGGAAAGAAGTGAAGGAGGAGGCTTCAATAGAAGCAGAGCTTAAGGGAAAAACTCTGCTCACATATCTCTACTTGTTGAGGAGAGGGGGAGGACCGGTGGGAGTTAGAGAGCTTCAGAGAGCATTAAAATTTTCAAGTCCAAGCATAGCAGCATACCATTTAAATAAACTCTTAAACCTTGGATTAGTAGAGAAAAATAGAAGCGGAGAATATTATCTGAAAAGGGAGATAAAAATAGGAATTCTAACATTATTCACGAGGATAGGAAGCATCATTATACCGAGATACCTCTTCTATTCAGTTCTATTCACCACCATGCTAATACTATACGTACTATTATATCCACAGGTCGGAACTATACATAACATTATAGCTTTAATTTTCATATCATTAGCAAGCGCTATTTTTTGGTATGAGACAATAAGATTATGGAGGAGAAAACCGTTCTAAAGAATAGAACTAAAAATGTAGTTTACAGGATTATTTGTGAGGAAGGCAAGTTGAAGAGAATCATTATACCGGTGATATTAGGGATAATTCTAGGAGCAACCATCATGATATCACCAGCTCCAATATATTATGCTAAGATTAAAAATCATCGAGGAGAATGTACGAATAAGACTGAAACTGCATTTTCACCGCAACGTAGAACAAATAATACGATAATAGACGCATTGAACAGTATAAAGGAGAGTTTTAAGTATACAACTGAAGCTATGAAAACGGAAGAAAAAACACCCATCGGAAGCTTAGAGATAGTTAAGCTTGCATTGATGATTTTAATAAGCATCATACTCTCACTAGCAATATACCTTAAAGTAAAAATTATGTGAAAAATGGAAACCTAAGTTTAAAGGAGAATTAAAAACCTAGAAGAGAGAACGATACGATGAGAGGGGCGAAAACCGAAGCCACCAAGGACATAACCGTTATAAGCGTATTTAATGAAGGGCCGGCAGTATCTTTGAAGGGATCCCCGACAGTGTCACCTACAACAGCTGACTTATGCGCCTCCGATCCAGGGCCTCCTAAATGTCCAGCCTCAATATATTTTTTAGCGTTATCCCATGCTCCTCCAGAATTAGCCATAAGTATGGCGAGAATGAAGCCCGTTACTATGCTTCCGGCTAAAAGGCCGCCCAAAGCATCCTTTCCAAGAAACAAGCCAACCATTAATGGAACAATTATAGCTAAAATTCCGGGGGGCATAAGCTCCTTCAAAGCACCAATTGTGGCTATATCAACGCATCTAGCATAATCGGGTTTAACTTTTCCTTCAAGAATTCCAGGGTTCTCTCTGAACTGCCGTCTAACTTCTTCAATCATTCTGAAAGCATTCTTACAGACTCCTAGAATAGTTAAGGCTGAAAATAGAGGAGGCATCATCGCCCCGATAAATACTCCAGCTATGACAAATGGATTCATAAGATCTAGGGTTGAAAGATTAACTATCTCAGCGTAAGCGGAGAAGAGGGCTAAAACCGTTAGAGCTGCAGCACCTATTGCAAAACCTTTCGTAATGGCTTTGGCAGTGTTTCCAACAGCGTCGAGAACATCCGTTCGAGAGATTACTTCATCGCTGAGACCGGCCTGTTCAGCTATACCTTTAGCATTATCCACTATCGGACCATAAGCATCAGAGGAAACTATCATTCCAGTAATGGAAAGCATACCTAAAGCTGCGATACCGATGCCAAATAAACCGCCAAAATGCCAGGCAAGAATAGTGGCAGCAGATATTCCTATTATCGGTGGAACAACGCTTAAGAGACCATATGAAAATCCTGAAAGAATATTTAAAGCTGAACCAGTCTTGGACATTTCAGCTATCTTAAGAACTGGAGTTTTATCAATGGCAGTGTAATAATCGGTGGTTAACCCTATAAGTACTCCTGCAACCAATCCTACAAGGTTAGAATAAAATATGTTAAGATCGAAATTGAGAGATATAGTGGCCATATAGGAGAATATTAAGAAGAGTCCTCCAGTTGTTAATGTGCCTAAATTTAAAGCGAAACCAGGATTCTCAACTTTAATTTCACGGACAATTAATGCGCCAATAATGGAGGCAATTATCCCTGCAGTTGCATAGGAGAGGGATAAAAATATTCCGGAAGAACCATAATATGCGTATCCTAAAACCATGGCAGCTATAACGCTGCCAACATAAGAATCGAACAGATCTGCCCCCATGCCTGCAACATCGCCGACATTATCCCCCACATTATCCGCTATAACAGCAGGATTTCTCGGATCATCTTCAGGAATCCCCATCTCCACTTTACCAACCAAATCAGCTGCAATATCCGCAGTTTTAGTGAAAATTCCGCCTCCAGCCTTAGCGAACAATGCAACAGCACTTGCACCGAAACTGAACCCTAAAATAACGTTTAAATCATGATAAATATAATATAAAACGCTTATACCTAGAAGAGCCATACCCACCACGGATAAACCCATAACAGCTCCACCTGAAAAAGCCACTTTAAAGGCTTGAACAATACTGGATTTAGCAGCATTGGCAGTTCTAGAATTAGCTCTCAGAGCTGCAGCCATTCCTAAAAACCCGGCCAAACCGGAACAGAAGGATCCAACAATATAGGTTAAACCAATATTGGGATCTAAGAAAACGGCGATTAGAAAAGCTACAGTTAAAACGAAAATGGCAAGCGTCTTATACTGCCTCTTCAAATAGGCGTCCGCACCCTCCTTAATGGCATCAGCTATCTCCCGCATTCTAGGTGAACCTTCATCTAATTTGGAAACGTAAAATTGCATGAAAAGTGCGGTTAATATTGAAAGAATTGAGCAAAGAATTGCGAAAAGCAGCAGATCCATAAGGCGAATACCCCCAAAATAAAATAGGAATAAAGATTATTAATTTAACCGCTTAGAGGGAATGGAGAACATTTTAACGTTAAGTTAACATTAATATTTTATCGGGCCCGTAGCTCAGCATGGATAGAGCGCTGGCCTTCGGAGCCAGAGAACGTGGGTTCGAATCCCACCGGGCCCGCCACAACATAATGTTCAAATTGGGAAAAAATTTAAACATAAAAGATGATTATTAGTTTAGAAGCCCGCCGTAGCTTAGTGGTAGAGCATCCGGCTGTAGCATCTGCACGCATGCTACAGGACGTATAGTCCGGGATGAGCATGCGTCAGCCGTGGAAACCGGAGGGTCGCCGGTTCAAATCCGGCCGGCGGGACCACTACAATCAATAATAAAGATTAAATCGGTTTATCATTCAATATAGATTGAGAGAGGCGGGGGTGGCCGAGTCAGGACAAAGGCGCGGGACTTAAGATCAAACCTGAAATGGGAGGGCTAGATAAGTTAAATCCCGTGGCGTAGGCCTGCGTGGGTTCGAATCCCACCCCCCGCACCAAGCATTTTCAGCTAAGACGTTAAACGGTAAATGTGACAAGTTAAGTGTTTCATGGCGAACCATCCATATAAGCAATAATTATAATTTCATGTTTCGAAAGGAAAGAGAAGAATTATGAAGAGAGCTGTAAGGTGACGTTAAAAGGAAAATTTAATGCAGTAAAAGTTGATTTATATTCAAGAGTATGAAAATAATTTTATCAATATTGTTTGTTAAGAATAGTTAGGCTTGCTACAAACGGCATATACTCAAAAATAAGACATCCAATATATTCTGGATTTATATTCGTCAATTTTGGGTTAAGCCCGCTCTTCTTCAATTATGCAATGTTCATCTTATCCGTGATATTTGTACTGTTATGATATATTGTAAGCGTATATGAAGAAAGAATTTTAATAGACAAGTTCGGTGAAGAATACCTCAATTATAAAGAAAAAGTTAAATGGAAATTTATTCCAAAAATCTTTTAACTTAAGGCTTTACATTGGTTGAAAGCATTTTAACCATTTATCTCAACTTAACGTAGGCTAATAGATCGATTATTGAAGCTTTGAAGATTAAGGATATTCCGGTTGTACAGGTTAGCCAGCAACCTTTACATGAAGCTATTGCAGCCTTAACTTGCTCATCCTCAACTTTAAGGATCTCGTCTAAAGGGGTTTCCAGGATGTTTCCGATCACTAAATCTTCTCTTGGACTACAAGCCGTAACCATTCCGTTTGGCTGAACCATAAAGTATAGTTTGGCGGCATGACATATCTTCTCAGCCCTATGAAGGAGGTAGTCTCCCATTCCAGTAATATATGAGACTGGTAGGGGAACTAGGGATTTCGACTTTTTCTTGAAGGCAAGTATTGATGAGATGAAGGTTCTTACATTCTCTTCTTTAAAATTGGAGGAAGGTGGATTTATGGGCTGTATTGTAAAGAAATCGACTTTTTCTTCCAGGCTTCTCCAAAGGGGAATTATGGAGTTCATATTTTCTCTAGAAACCACAGTGTTCACGCCTATCTTTACTCCATTTTTTCTCAACAGTTTTATGGCTTCAACTGCCTTTTCATATGCTCCTATAACACCTCTAAACTTATCATGTAATTTGGGGGGACCGTCAATTGAGATTATGATATAATCGAAAACCTTTGCAAGTTTTTCAGCGACATGGGAATTTATCAAATACCCATTCGAATTCATGGAGACTATGCATCCATAATCTTTAGCTTCTAAAGCCAAATTGTATATGTCACGTCTCAGAAGTGGTTCTCCGCCGCTGAAGCTGATTGCAGGCACACCGAAATCGCCGATTCTTTTAATGACCTTTAATGCGTCAGCTTCACTTAGCTCATTAATGCTTCTCTTCCAATTATTGCAGAAACTGCATTTAAAGTTGCATCGGAAAGTCACATTGTAGAAAGCGGTTAAAGGTTTATATTTGCCAAGCTTTGAAATTATAAATGTTTTAATTAGCCGTCGATATGTGGAAAAGTTCACGTTAAAATTTTTATTAAAAAATTAATTTAAAAATTATGTGAGATGAGAAATGAAAATTATGTTTTCTCAAATTTTAAATTCAATTGCCCACGCTATGAAATTTATCATTCAGCAACACCTCAACCACTTTCCTTCTAGATTTAAAGCCAGAGACTATTCTAACTCTATCTCTAGAAACTTTGAAATATTTGGAAAGTTTGCGGATGAGTTCAAGATTCGCCTTCCCTCTTAAAGGTTTAGAAGTTAAACCTATAATTATCTCGTCTCCTTCAACTTTGATGAAGTTCTTTCCAAATACGACTTTAACGTGGAAGAGCATTTCATAGTATAAATTGGCCATGTTAAATTTTAAATTTATTTATGCTTCAACTCAAATCAGGTATAAAATACTTTAATATAGCTTTGAAAGTAATGGAATAATTGGTAGAAAAATGTGAAAGGTGCAATTTATGAGTGAAAAGTATAAGAGAAAATATACTTTCGGAGAGGATTATGGGACGAGCTTCTATAAGTTTGGACCGATAACTTTAGGGGAGAAGCCGAGGCTCATTGAGAATAGAGGATACTTTCCAGACAAATCTTCAGTGATTTACAAGTTGATGGGAATAACTAGGGAGGTAATAGTGGGAGAAAAATTGCCTTCATATTTAGAGTCAAAGGAGGATCTTGCATCTAGACTGATATATCCGATGAGAAATGGAGTGGTAGATAAGGATGATGAGAAGGCTTGGAGAGTCATAGAGGAGATCACTGGATACGGATTGAAAGCGTTCAGGTCTGTTGGATCGGATTTTAAGGGATACTTCGTTACGGCGGCATTATCTTCAATAGCTCCGAGATACATGTATGAGAAGATTATCGAAATACATAGAAAAGTCGATTGGGAAACTGGACTTATAAGAGCGGTGACTATAATTCCGCAACCATTAGCTGTGGCGATAGCACATAAAGCTCCAACATGCATTGTAATTGAAAGTGGACATGGAAATACACAGATATGTCCAATATCGAGATATCCAATTAGAAGTGCCATAATAGCGCTTAACAGGGGGGGAAGCGATGCGGATATAATTACAAGCCAAATACTATATGATGCTGGATATGGAGACATAGCCAAGGAAGAAGCAATAGTTAGAAGAATTAAGGAGGCTATAGGCCTCATACCTAAAAGGTTGAATGAGGCAATAAGGGAGGCAAAGAGAAACTATGAGAAATACCATGTAAAGTATAAAATTGCAGGAACAAGAATAGAGGTGGACTTGGGAAAAGATTCTTGGACAAGATTTTTAATAGGAGAATACATATTCAATCCGAAAGATGAAATGTTTGAAAGCTATTTTAAAAGGGGGATGCGGAGACCTAGAGACATGAAGATAGGGGAGATAACATTTAGAGGAATGATGGATCTTGGGGAAGCAATAATAGAATCTGTTGAAAAATGCCCTATAGAATTACAGCCATATCTTTATAATAGGATAATACTTTCCGGGGGAAATCTTCAATGGAAAGCTCCTCCACAATTTAAAGATGTAGCTGTAGATTCAGCTACAAAGATAAAGATACTGTTACAAGAGAAAGGTGTTGAAGGCATTATAGTTGAAACTGCACCTGAACCAAAATACAGCGTGTGGAGAGGTTGCATAGTATATGGATATGCTCTTCCAAAAGACTATAAGTGGACTTGGGAGAACATGGAAGGTTGGATAGATCTCCATGCATGAAGACGTAACTCAAAAGATTAAAGTATATTTTACAGCTGAAGGCTATAAGGAGCTGAACTTGGAAAATCTACATGAAAGTTTAAAGCCAGACTTAGCATTCAAAATGGGAGAAAAAACGATTTTCATAAACATAATAGATTTAGAAGTTGTGAAAGATAGAAGCAGATTCCTTAAAAAATTGATGGGAACAGTCGCCATGTCGGATATTTGTGAAGAAGTTTATGTGGCGATTCCAAAAATATTGGCAACATCGATAGATACCGCAGCCTTTAAGGAGCATGGCATAGGAATGCTAATCATTGATAAAACTGTAAGAAAAGTTTTAGAAGCAGAACGGAGAAAGATCGCAGCTAAAGAAGATTTGAACAGAAAGTTTGAAACTATAGAGACTAGACTTAACCATTTAGAGAAAGCTGTTGCAAACTTGGAAACCGAGTTGATAAGACTTGAAAATTTGAAGCATATACAAGTAAATCCTCCTGAAGATGCTAGGATAAACCTGCTTGAAAGCGAAGTTCAAGATCTTAGGAGAAATATGGAGAGAATAGTGGAAAAGTTGGCTGAAATAGAGAGAAAACTTCTGGGAACTAAGAAAATAAAGGAAGAAGTGAAAATTGGAAGACTGCCCATAACTGAGGGGAAAATGAAGATACCTTCAGGAGAACTGCCTTCATATCTGCAGGAGAATCCATGGCTTGAGATCTTATCGTCTAAGAGGGGAAAGAGTGATGAGATTAAATGAAGGGATAAGAGCCACTCCGATAAGGAGAATAGAGGTAGTTATAGATGTTGATGATCCACTGACACCGATACTTTCAATCGGAGAGTATAGGAGATTATTTAAAAATGAGCCTAAACCACCCAGATATAGGATAGCGATAATAGAAGTGTTAACATGCCCTGAGGATGGACATGTGGTGCTTGTAAGTGAGTGTGGAGAATGCCCGAGATTTATAAAGAGATATGAAAACATGATTTTCTGCTCGATAAAACCGATAAAGTAAAATCGTCATAACTATTCGAAAGATTTTATTCACAATGTACATTAAGGAAATGTGAATATAAAGTGGAGAGAAAAATATAAGAAAATGGAGATATACATAAAATCCGAGCCTCGGTAGTATAGTCCGGCCAAGTATGCAGGCCTTTCGAGCTTTATGCGAAGGGAGCCTGCGACCCGGGTTCAAATCCCGGCCGAGGCACCACAAATCTCAACATTCCATAATGATAAAATGGAAACAAATAATTTAATATTCATTCATTTATTAACCACATTATTTGAAAAGGGATTAAAGGTGTTAAAGGGATGGATTAAAAAGAAAGAATAATATTGGAAGCTATGGAGAAGGTTGGAAAGCCTAGAGATCTAGCGAAGATCACTAGACTTGAAAGCCAAAAGATCTCTAAGATAATTAAAAAGTTGAAGAAGGAAGGAAAGATAATTTCGCCTAAAAGATGCCATTATACTGTAAATAGGAGAATTCAATCGCAACGAATGGAAGCAAATTTCCTATCATTGTTATTTATCTATCTGTAGGTTAATGTAAAAATAGGTGTAAAATCCGATTTTATAATAGGGGGATTCAATTGGGTAAACTCTTCGGGACGAATGGTATCAGAGGGAGGGTGGGAACTGAACTAACACCTGAATTCACAGTTAAAGTAGCTCTGGCTGTGGGAACATACTTTAACGGAGGAAAACTATTGGTTGGATGTGACGGAAGAACAAGCAGTCCAGCGATTAAAAGAGCAGTTATAAGTGGATTGTTGGCATCAGGATGCGACGTCGCTGATGCCGGATTTATTCCAACACCAGCATTGCAATATGGAGTGAAGAAGTTTAAATTTGATGGAGGAGTTATGATAACTGCAAGCCATAATCCACCTGAATTTAACGGTATAAAAGTTATTGGGGAAGATGGAATAGAAATTTCAAGGGAAAGAGAAACAGAGATCGAAGAGATCTTCTTTCAAGGGAAATTTAGGAGAGCAGTTTGGAATGAACTTGGAAAAATTATAGAGACGCCGAATATAATTGAAGAATATATTAATGGGATAAAAAGAAATGTGAATTATAAGCGTATATCTTCAAAAGAGTTTAAAGTGCTCATAGATCCTGGAAACGGTGTCTCAACGCTTACAATTCCAAAATTGTTAGATGAACTTAACTGCAAGATCAATTTAATAAATGACACTATAGATGGAAGATTCCCTGGCAGAGGAGCTGAACCTACACCGAAGACTTTGAAAGAAGTTGCAAAAACCGTGAAGGCTCTTAAATGCGACTTAGGGGTTTCATATGATGGAGATGGGGACAGAGCAATATTCACCGATGAACTGGGAGTCACCCATTGGGGGGATAAAACAGGAGCAATTATAGAAGAATACTTATTGAAGAAGAGAAGAGGAATAATAGTGACACCTGTAAGCTCTTCAAAGCTAATAGAAAAAATAGCGGAGAAATATGGGGGAAAAGTCATATGGACTAGGGTTGGAAGTGTAAATGTATCTCACGAATTGAAAAGAGTGAAAGGGTTAATGGGTATGGAGGAGAATGGGGGGATCATCTATCCAAAACATCAATATGTGAGGGATGGAGGAATGGCTACAGCATTAATTTTAGAAATCCTCTCAGAAGAGAATAAAACGCTCTCAGAGCTCATCAGAGAACTACCCAAATATTACAACTTTAAGGAGAAGGTGAAATGTCCAAATAACTTGAAGAGCAAGGTTATGGAAAAAGTTATGAAAGAAGTTGGAAGGGGGATGGAGAGAAGAATTGAAACTATAGATGGAGTAAAATTATGGATTGATGATGATACATGGATTTTGATAAGGGCTTCTGGAACAGAGCCCATAATAAGAATATACTCTGAGGCAAAAGAGGAAAGGAAAGCTAGAAGAAATGTGGAGGAATATAAGAGAAAAGTTAGAGAAATTATAAAGCAGATTGGAGGATAAATTTGAATCTGAAAGAAGCAGTCGAGAAAAGTATGAAGGTAAACATCGGCAGAATCATAGATACATTATGTATGGAGAGTAATATCAATTTTCTAGCTGAGGGATGCGGATATGAAGCTATAAGAAACAGTCCATTCATATTTAAAGCATTAACAGGGAAAAATATCGGATACTATTCTATCATGGAGTATGCTAGGTATATTGCACCATATTGTGATGAAAATGAGAAGATAATAGTTATTACTAGGGGAGGAAGAAAATTAGATCCAAAAGTTAAAATGATCATGGAAATATGCAGTTTAATGGGCATAGAATATCAATTAATAGTCACGGGAAGAGTAGGAGAAGTAACGGATGTTAGAGGCAAATTTGAACCTATTGAAATTGGATTAGAAAATGAACTATCTAACCCTATACACTTTTTAGCGGCAAACACCATTACTGTGAGAATAGCAGCAGAGATGGGAAGAAGAGAGGGATGGACGAAGAGAGCAGGAAATATTATAATGGACATAGAAGAGATTATCAATGAACCTTTAAAAGTGGGAGAAGAATTTGAAGAATTACTTAAAAAGATATTTGAAGGAGATGTGGTTATTATAGCAGATCCTATAATTTATGGGCTTGCAAGGGAAATATGCTGGGAACTGAACATAAACATAAGAACTCGCTTACAAACCTACATGATAGGTGAAGATATACGTATGTTTAAAGGAAAAAAGACGGGAGAATACATAATCTTCACAACTGAAATTCAAGAAGATTTAGCAAGACAAATTGGAAACTATTATAAATTGAGAGGGGAAAAGGTGATGATGATAACTGTAAAAGGAGAACCTTTAACAGCCACACTAAAATTAGGGATACCGATATTTACAGAGATACTCAGAAAGTTAAAAGTAGAAAGAAAAGAGAAGAAATGGTAGGAGGAAGATGCTTAGAAGAATCTTCGAAATTTTAGGCATATATAAATTATATGAGAAATGGCTTTGGAGGCAGATAAGAAAAGGTAACAAACCAGAGCATATAGGGATAATTTTGGATGGAAATAGAAGATGGGCTATGAAAAGGGGATTACCGCCATGGGAGGGCCATAAAATTGGAGCGGAAAAAGTTGAGAAAGTTATAAAGTGGTGTTATGAAGCTGGAGTGAAAACGCTAACCCTATATGTTTTCTCAACGGAAAATTTTCAGAGGAGAAGGAGAGAAGTGGAGGAAATAATGAAACTTATAGAATGCTACTTGGAGAGAGCCTTAAAGGATAACATGATCCATGAGAAAAGGATTAAAGTGAAGGCTCTTGGAAAGAGAGAGCTACTTCCAGAAAACGTGAGAAAGAAAGTGGAAAAATTAGAAGATGCTACTAAAAACTATGAAAATTATTATTTAAATATTGCAATGGCATATGGAGGACGCTGTGAAATCATAGATGCTGTAAGAAAAATAGCTGAAAAAGTCGAAAGAAACGAGATTAAACCTGAAGATATAAATGAGAGGATCTTTGAAAAATTCCTTTACACCGCTCATTTACCAAATCCGAATCCAGATCTAATAATAAGGACGAGTGGAGAGGAAAGGCTTAGCGGATTTCTCTTGTGGCAGTCAGCATATAGTGAACTAATATTTTTAGATGTATATTGGCCGGACTTCAGAAAGATAGATCTCTGGAGAGCAATAAGAACTTATCAGAAGAGGGAGAGGAGATTTGGAAGATGAATAAGCCCGATGAAGAGCCTAAAACCAGCATTATCATACCTGTGAAAAACGTGGAGAACACCATAGAGGAATTATTAGAATCCATCTTTAACGCAGATTATCCGAAAGAGAAAATAGAGGTTATAATTGTTGATGGAAGATCTACAGATAAAACGGTTCAAAAAGCTTTGAAATACCCTGTGAAGATTTTTTATGAAGATGGATTGGGACCTAACAATGCCAGAAAAATAGGAGTTGAAAAAGCTACAGGCGACATTCTAATCTTCACAGATGGAGATTGCAGGGTTCCGAAAAATTGGATAAGAAAAATTGTTGAAGAGATTAAGGATTCTGAAGTTGGATGTGTGGGAGGAAGTGTATTTACGGATCCTGCCTTGGAGAAAAATCTATTGGCAAAATATGCGGATTTATCGGTGATGAGAATAATGCCCCTTGTGAAGGAAAGGGAGAAAGTTGATAGAATAAGAGTTTTCCATCACTTAGCATTCTGCAACATGGCGATAAAAAGGGAAGTTATAGAGGAAATTGGAGGGTTAGATGAAAACATGAAAACTTTTGAGGATGTTGACACTGTGGTCTCCATATGTGAACATGGATACAAAGTGTTGAGAACGCCAAAAATCTATGTGTGGCATAAACATAGGCATAGGGTAAAAGAGATCTTGAAACAAACATATAATTATGGGAAGGGAGGCCCTAAATTTAGAAGGAAGCATCCGAAATCTATAATTGCTAAATTTTATAGAAGGGGACTTGCAGCATTCACATTATATATGGCTATTTTAGCCATGGGAATTCTAGTTGGATTGGTTGAACGTACTGCTACTCCAATTATAATACTTATATCTCCTATGGCTATTGGACTTGTATTAGGATTTATATATTATCTCTTTAAATTGAAGAGTTTAATGGCTGCAGTTTTATATCCAATATTAGATATGCTTAGAATATTCGCCTTTTGCATTGGAGATCTGTCGGAGCAGTTAAGAAAGAAAATTTAATTAGATTCAGAAAGGTTCCAAGGTTTACCTTCCAATAAGACTTTTCTCGGTATTTTCTCCCTGTATTTTCTTAGAAAAGCGAGATCTTCATCTTTATCTCTTAATTCATCTGGAAGCATATGCGGTATCTCCTCTATGATAGGATACCATCGATTACATTGGGGACAGACAAGTAATCCTTCATTAACCTCTCTTTCGAGGCAGGCTTTGCAGTTAAGTTTCGCCGGGTCGAGATCTCTAATGAACTTGTAATTTAGACCGCAATATTCCTCGCATAGAACTTTCTTCTCCAATTTTATATTGTAAGAATATTTCTTTTCATCAAAAACATATAGTTCCAGTGGGAAATGTTTGCATATTGGACATGCAAGAATATCCATTAGCCGATATTTCATTTCGGTTACCTCGAAGTATATTTTAGTCAAAGAAGTATTAATATTGTTCTTGTCTCATTTGACTTTAAGGTAAGAGGAATCCTTAATATATGATCTCCTTCCACGTCATAATTTAAATGTTTCCCCTTCGATTTGTCATATACTCCTACAACATCTGAAATGTTGATCTTTCTTCCTCCAAGATCAGCTTTGTTTAAATCGATCACTACAATAACATTTACACTTGTATGTTTAGGATTTACCACTTCATATACTAGGCAAAGTCTATATGAGTTTTGGGATAAATAAAGAGATATCTGTTTAAACTTTGCTTCCACCTCTATAGGTTTAGAAGAAAGCATGGAGAAAGCATAGAATGCCACTTCTATAACTATTAAGCTTAAAATGAACAGTGAGATAACCTTTAAAGTTAACCTGCTTTTACTGTTAGCTTTTCCACGTTTAACCATTAGCTTTCCCCTTCCACTCATATATATTTTATACACTGAGATAAATGTCTGGCTAATTTTATTGCTTCAATTGGAATGGAAAAGATCTTTCCTTTCTCGATAACATAATGATTTATGGGAATGGATACTCCGAGAGCTCTTTTAAAATGCTCACCTAGAAAATGTAACTGAATGCAGTGAGGTGAACCGTCAATAGTTAAAATGTTGAGTTCCACTATTTCAGATAATTTTATAATGTTAAAAAGTTTAAAGCCGACTTTATTTATGTGAGTACGCTCCATACATACGCTTAGAGAAAGATTTTCATCTTGGAAGAATCTTAGAATTTCCGGATACTCATCCTTCAAACATTCACTATAAACTAAAAGTTTAGAGCCTCTTAAAGAGCCGCTTTTAACACTTGTTGAGAGGAGACTGCCCATTTAAACACCAAGTTGAATTATGCTTCATCAAGCTATTAAGCATTACACGTCGAGATAACATTGCATGTAGAGAGACTAATCAAAATTATTCATTATGAGAACTTATGAAATAAAGCTTTAGAGGAAAACTCGAAGAAAAGGAATAATGATTAGCTAATAGATAATTGCGAAGAAATTGGAATTAAAAGGTAGAAGAATAATTGAAGGAGGAGGTACCATTATTTTACAGAAAGGAAGAGAAAGCATCCGAATATAACTATAAAAGATGTGGAGGAAAATTGAATCAATGGAAGGAGGGTGAAAATGCATTTCATGATTAGGCCGGATGCGATAACCGTTTGGAAAAGTAGAGAAGTAAATGAAAGACTTTCATGGTATAGAGATGTAATGTTAAATCATAAACCTGCAAAATATTTGATCTGTAAACATATACCCATCGAGATAGACTTAAGGGAAGATGAAGAAGAATTATGGAGAGAACATGATGTTAAGGCAGAAGAATTCAGAGAGCTTCATGACAAGATAATAGGAGAAACAATTAAACTTGATAGAATCAGCAAACCCAAAAAGAGTTTCTTGGATTTAAAAATAGAATTAACTAGAAGGATGATTGCACATTGCAATCTCTGTGAGAGAAAATGCAACGTGAATAGGATGAAAGGTAAAATTGGATTCTGTAGGTTGAATTCAAAAGCCTATGTTTCATCATGGTTTCAACATTGGGGAGAAGAAGCCCCATTAGTTCCCAGCGGCACTATCTTTTTCAATTCCTGTAATTTCAGATGCGTTTTCTGCCAGAATTATGATATAAGCCAATTGAATCCACATGGAGGAATGGAAGTTGACGAAAGAAAGCTTGCAAAAATTGAGAGAGCATTAAGAGAAGGAGGAGCAAGAAACATAAACTATGTGGGAGGAGAACCTACACCAAATTTACATGTAATAGTTGGTTCATTGAAATTTCTAGATGTAAATGTTCCCCTTCTCTGGAACAGCAACATGTATTGTAGCTTGGAAACATTGAAGATTCTTTTGGAGATAATAGATATCGCCTTGCCAGATTTCAAGTATGGTAACAATGAATGTGGTAGAAGACTTTCAAAGGTTGAAAAATATTTTGAAATTGTCTCTAGAAACCATAGAATCATGTATAACTACGGTATTAATATGATAATCAGACATCTAGTAATGCCGAATCACATAGAATGCTGTACCAAGCCCATTTTAAAGTGGATTGCAAAGAACACGCCAAAAGTATTGGTTAATATTATGGGGCAATATCGACCAGAATATTTAGTGTATCGCAGGCCGCAGGATTATCCGGACATAAATAGAAGACCGAGAAGAAAAGAGATGGAAGAGGCCTTCAGATATGCTGATAAACTTGGAATCTGTTATAGGCCGGTATCATAAAAGGTAAGGTTTGATAATTGGCTGCACATAGGGATATACTTTTGAAATAATTGAAGTATAATGGTGATTTCAAAATACTGCTAATATACAGTAAATTAAAGAAGTATCGTTCAGAGAGATCTTTAATGAAACTTCTTCACAAGTAGCTAACATGAACACGGCAATAATTTATATAATAGTTAATCGATTAGCTTGGATTGGAACAAAATTAAAGCAAATATGTAACGGGGATAAAGTTGGCTAGAACATGCCCTGAATGCGGCGGAGAAATGGTATATGATAGAAGGAGAAGCATATATGTCTGCAGGGTCTGTGGCTTAGCCTTCTCAAGATTCGAATTAGATAGAGAAAAAAGAAGGAAAAAGAGAGAGGAGAAAGATTCCTGGAAACGGGAATATCTTAAATGGTGGTTAAGCTCAAAGAAATGAAGGGATTGAAATGCCACAGAACCCTAAAATAGTTGAGATTATAAGCATTGGAGAGGAGCTGCTGATAGGAAAAGTTGTTAACACTAATGCTTCTTGGCTTGCAAAAGAAATAACGAAGAGAGGTGGAAGAGTTAGGAGAATAATTACAGTTGGAGATAAAATAGATGAAATAAGGGATGTAATAGTAAGTTCAATAAGCCGGGGCGCCGATGTGATAATTACAACAGGCGGATTGGGACCAACATTTGATGATAAAACTATGGAAGCTATATCCAGAGCACTTGATAAGCCACTTAAACTTAATGAAGAAGCGTTTACAATGCTTAAAGAAAGTTTGAGGAGGAGGGGATTAACTCTAACTGAAAGCAGAAGGAAGATGGCATATCTCCCTGAAGGAGGCAGAGCTATTCCAAACTATGTGGGAACAGCACCCGGCCTATTGATTAAACAGGGTAAAACAACGTTAGTTGCCTTGCCTGGAGTACCTCAAGAAATGAAGGAGATGTTCATAAAACATGTCTCTAACATAGTATCCTCAGAAATGAAAATAGTTGAAAATGAACTTCTAATTGAAGGAATCTATGAAGCTGAACTCGCACCGTTAATAGAGGAATTAATGAAGAAGAAGCAGGGAATATACATTAAATCGCATCCAAAAATGCAAGAAGAAAAACCTAGAATAAGATTACATATATACAGTTCACAGTACACTCAGCAAGAATTGAATGAAATATGTAGAGAAATTGAAAGAATAATAAAGGACAAATTGAAATGCAAAATAACTTGGATAGAATAAATAGACTGGTGAATTTAAATGAACATGATAATGCTTGTGGGCACTGCAGGTTCAGGTAAAAGCACATTGGCAGCAGCATTCTCCGAATGGCTTAAAGATCATGATAAGAGTATAGGACTTGTCAACTTGGATCCAGGTGTAAGATGGTTACCTTACTCGCCGGACATAGATGTAAGGGACTATATAGATTTAGAAAAGATCATGATGAAATATGAGTTAGGGCCAAATGGAGCGCTAATAGCATCCATGGATATGATGGTTGAATATTTGCCTCAAATAAGGGGAGAGATCGCCGAGATGAATTATGAATATTTAATAGTGGATACTCCAGGGCAGATGGAGATCTTTGCATTCAGATCTACAGGACCTTACATAACATCCAACATTACTGAGGAAAAAATGATAATTCTATGTTTAATTGACGCCATATTCACGAAGCAACTAAGCAATTTCGTATCTGCACTGCTTTTAGCAACATCGGTTCAGTATAGGTTTCTAAAGCCACAAATAAACGTCATTTCAAAATCGGATATGTTATCATTAAATGAAAAACGGAGAATAGAGAAGTGGATAGAAAATCCGGAGATTCTTGAAATTGAAGTAACTGTAGAACCCTATGTAATGCGCCGTGAATTAGGTAGAAAAATAATACATGCCATAAAGGATGAAATTCTGTCGGATATAGTATTCACATCTTCAACAACTTATGAAGGATTCGACGAGCTATATGCATTAGTAGAGCGGATAGTGGCGGAAACATAAAGAGCAAAAATATTTAACCAAGGATGGAATAATGAGTTACTGCGAAGAAGGTGATATGTATTGAAGAACGCGGAACACATAATCGAAAAAGCGCTGAAAGAAAATAGAAAGTTTCTATTGGAAAGTGAATCGAAGGATATCTGTAAATTATATGGAATTCCAGTAACGAAATTCAAAGTGGCGGAAAATTTGGAAGAGGCATTAGAATATGCTGAAGAGATAGGTTATCCAGTAGTGTTCAAGATAGTTTCCCCTGATATAATACATAAAAGCGATGTGGGAGGGGTTATAATAAATATAAAAAACAGAGAAGATGCTGAAAAAGCATATCACAAAATAATTGAAAATGTGAAGAAAAATAAGCCAGATGCAAGAATTAAAGGAATCTTCGTCCAGGAAATGGCGCCTGAAGGATTAGAAGTCATAGTTGGTGCAATAAAAGATCCACAGTTTGGACCTGCCATAATGTTCGGGCTTGGAGGAATATTCGTGGAAATATTAAAGGATGTAACTTTCAGAATTGCGCCAATAACGAGGAAGGATGCTGAAGAAATGTTGAGAGAAATAAGGGGATATCCATTATTGAAAGGATTTAGGGGAAGCCCTCCCAGCGATGAGGAAGCGATCATAGACATCATGATGAAGGTCTCTAAACTCATAGTCGATCTTCCACAGATCAACCAGTTGGATCTGAATCCCATATTTGTTTATGAGAAAGGCGCGAAAGTTGTAGATGCGAGGATAATTTTAGAATGAAAATCACCGATGAAATAGCGGAGATCAAAAGGAAGATTCAAAAGTTAAAAGAAGAGAGCGTTAGACTTGAAAAAGAGAAAGGAAAGCTAAGAGATAAGTTAATGGAAAATTTAACCGAAATAAGGAAGATAAAGATAAAGTTAAATGAATTTTTTTCTGAAGAAAAGAGAATTAAAGGAGAAATAATAGAAAAAGTGAAGGAAAAAAGAAAACTTGTCGAAGAGGCAAGGAAGATAAGAGACGAACTAAAGAAGAAGAGAGAAGAAATGGAGAAACTTAAGGAACAATATTTGAAGAAGAGAGGAGAGATAAGAGGAACTGTGAAAAAAGTGGAGGAGGAGATAAACAAGCTGGAATGGTATTATCAGACAACACCGCTAAGCAAGGAAGAAGAAAGGGAAGTTGTGGAGAAAATAGCGAAGCTTAATAGAAGAAAGAAGGCTTTAGAAAATTTAAGAAAGATGAGAGATAGAATATTAGAGGTTCAAATAGATAGGCAAGCTATCCTCGCAAAATATAAAAGTATAAAGGAGAAGATTGACGAAATAAACGAAAGTATAAGGGAATTAGATGAAGAAAAGAAGGAAATAATTCAGAGAATTATCGAACTTAAGAAGAATAAAGACGACTTGGGAAGAGGAATAGATGAGATTAAGAAGAAACTCAGCGAAATTTATTTGAGAATACGAAGAATAAATGACGATCTGATAAATCTGCAAGCTAAAAGGAAAGCGATAACATTGCTGAGCATGAAGAAAAGGGAGAGAGAAGTAAAAATAAAGTTGGCTGAAATAGCTAAAGAAAAAATGAGGAGAGGAGAGAAGCTAAGTTTCGAAGAATTCAAGGCATTAATGGAAATAGATAAGAAACTCTAAAATAAATATTCAAGTGGAATGCCATTTCAAGTGAGAGAGAATGGAAGATAAAAATGAAGGAAAGAAGATATTAATTCTCTGTGTGGATCGAGATAACGATATAGGGCGAATAACAGGAGAGAATACGCCTATAATAGGTAAGGAACGAAACTTAAAAGTTGCTGTGAAATTTGCCGTAAACTCTCCTGAAGATTCCGATGTAAACGCCATTTTTGCTGCAATAGGAGTTTACAATAAATTAAGGGCTGAGGGAATCAACTGTGAAGTGGCAACTATAGCAGGTTCACCTGAAGGTGGATTGAAGGCTGATATGAAGATCTTGGAGGAACTGGAAGAAGTTATCAATCATTTTTCAGCTTCTGGAGTAATACTTGTAAGTGATGGAGCAGCAGATGAAGCGGTGATTCCAATAATACAATCGAAACTGCCAATAATATCGGTTAAGAGAATATTAATTCAACAGGAGAGAAGCGTAGAGGAAACATACATAGTCATTGCAAGATATCTTAGGAAGATCGTTGAGGAACCTCAATATGCAAGGATCTTTCTAGGAATACCTGGAGCAATATTTCTTCTATTAGCTATTTTAAGTATTAGTGGTTATGCTCAATATACGATGATAGGGGCGCTGATAATAATAGGTTCAGCATTTACAATTAGAGGCTTCTCAATAGATAAAGTTATTATGCAATGGTGGAAATCATCACCAATAATATTCTTTTCAGGGCTTATGACTTCCATTACCATAATAGTCTCATTATATGAAGGGGCTAGAAGAGTGCTCTCAGAGTTAAGCATAGAACCTGCTATAATCACAAATATACCTAAAATGATAGGACTCTTTCTCATTCAATCCATGGATATATTCTTAATAGGAATAGGAATTCTCATAGTGGGCAGAATGATAGATAAATACTTGGGGGAAAAAAGGAAAATTTGGCATGATTTTGTGGGTTTGGTCTTTCTAATAACGGTGAGACCCCTACTCCAAAATATAGCTTTACTTTTCACGGTAGCGGAATTCAACCAGCAGATCCTAATATATTCTATAATAACCACCGCAGGAATAAATTCCAGTCTAATAGTAATCTTCACATTGATAGATAAAATAAGAGAGAGGAGAGCTCGGAGGGAAGAGAAAAGTGAAGAAAGAAGTTAAGGTAGGTGTTATAGGCGGATCTGGACTGGAGAAACTTGTAGAGGGGAGGGAGCTAAATGTTATTACACCATATGGAAATGTGAGGTTAATTCTCGGAAAGCTAGGAGAATGCCCCATAGCTTTCATAGCGAGACATGGTTTAAAACATGAAATACCACCTCACAGAGTAAATTATAGGGGAAATATTTGGGCTTTAAAAAAGGTAGGAGTGAAATATATTATTGCTTCCAATGCTGTAGGCGGTATAAGGGAAGGTTTAAAGCCTGGGGATCTCATTGTTCCACATGACTTCATAGATTTTACGAAGAAACGACCTTTAACTTTCTATGAAGGGCCTAAAGTGAAACATGTAGATATGACGTTGCCTTACTGTCCAAAATTAAGAAAAATCTTGATAGAAAGTGCAGAAAAACATTTTAAAAGAGTTTGGAGGGAGGGAATTTATGTTTGTACGGAGGGACCTAGATTTGAAACTCCGGCAGAGATTAAGATGTTCAGACTGTTAGGTGCGGATGTCGTGGGTATGACAACGGTGCCGGAAACCATTCTAGCGAAAGAAATGAGTATCTGTTATGCCACTCTATGTGTAATTACAAATTATGCTGCTGGAATGCAGGATAAGATATCTGCAGAGGAAGTATCGGAAATTATGGAAAAAAGGATTCCCATAATAGCGGAGATCTTTAAGGATTGTGCGGCGAGACTGCTAATTGAAGAATAAAGCTTCTAGAAATTATTGGAGAATTCGAGGTATAGAATTTAGGACTTTGCATCCGCTACTTGTCACTAAAACCATCTCCTCTATTCTTACACCGCCGAAACCAGGAATATATATTCCTGGTTCAACAGTCACCACATTACCTTTCTCCAATATATCCCCGCTTTGAGAAGAAAGGCTGGGTGCTTCATGGACGGAGAGTCCTACACCATGCCCTAAACCATGGTTAAAATATTTTCCATATCCATAGTGCTCAATAATTTTCCTAGCAGCCATATCAATGTTTGAGGCAGGGATACCTTCACATATTTCATCTACAGCTATACTTATAGCTTCTACAATACAATCAAATATTTCTTTAAATCTGCCTTGAATCCCGTTTCCCACCACTCCGCTTCTAGTAATGTCAGAGCAATATCCACAATATTTTGCGCCGAGATCAATTATAACTGTTTCATTTTTATGTAAGGGTTTACTTGTGGGGGTGCCATGAGGATATGCTGATCTAGTACCTGAGGCAACTAGGGTTCCGAAGGAAAATGCTTCTGCGCCGGCCTTTCTCATCGCATATTCCGCTTCACCTGCAAGTTCAATTTCGGAGACACCTTCATTAAGATTTTGAAATGCTGCTTCAACCCCTTTCTCAGCAATTCTCAAGGATTTTTGTATAAGATTTATTTCCTCCTCGTCCTTCACCATTCTTAACTTTCTAACTAGATTTGAACAGTCAACCAGCTCTTTGGAGATTTTCCCTTTAAAGTTTAAATATGAATTATAGGGTATGGTGGAGAGTTCTAACGCGATTTTCCCTTTAATTTCAATTCTTCTAATACACTGTAATATTAAATTTGCAAGTTCACCTCTCCGTTTCAGGGAGACTATTTCACCAAGCTTAAAGATGCTCTTAGCCTCCTCATATTCGAGTTCGGGAACTATGAGAATAGGTGCTGAAGAGGACGATACTATTAGTGCGCGGCCCCTAGGAAAACCTGTCAGATAATATATATTGGTGGCTTGAAGTATTATTGAAAGGTCTATGTTCTCTTCATCCATAAGCCCCTCTAATTTAGAAAACCTTTTTTTGAAAGAAAGGCTAGTAAGCATGTTAAGAACACCGCCTAAAAGTGATCAATATTGATTAGTATGGAAGACATTTTAAATATTATTGTTAAAGTTAGAAAAGAACTGGGATATTATTACAAGAATATGCCCAAGATAATTTCAGTTAGACATGATGAACAGGAGAATAGATTATATATTTTATGTGGTGATCGTCCCGATAAGGCTGTGTTGATGGGGCCTGGTGGAAGGGTGTTATTTGAGCTGACGAGAAGGCTAAGTGTAGACTTTATAGTTGTTCGAACATACACTGATCTTTTAGTTAGAGAGGAGAGGATGGTTCAAGCTATTCGAAAAGCTAAAAGAATTGCTGAAAAATGTAAGTCTAAGAAAATTTCAAAATATATTTGGAATAGGCTTATACCGTTGGCGGAGGAGGAGCTAGCCGACTTATTGAGGAGGAAAATTCGGAAAAGAAATGTGATCGATGTTAAAACCATCGTGGCATATTCAGGTGGAATTGACAGTTCAGCCACAATCGTATATGCGAAGAACTTGGGAGGCGAGGTTATCCCTGTAACTGTTGATCCAGGACCTTTTATAATACCTAGAAGACTCAAAGAAAAGATAATTTCCTTTACTAATAGTAACGATTTGAAGGCATTTTTCATTAAGCCATCAAATGATTTCAAAGAGATAATCGAGAACTCTATGGATGGGAGATACGCTCCCTGTAAGAGGTGCCATAACATTATAGTTGAGACTACGTATAGAGCGGCTGGAAAATTTCAAAGCGAAATAGTGTTTTTCGGCGATCTTTTACCCACAGGAAGCCACTCCATAAAAATTGAGAATGAATTGTTGCATGTCAATCTTCCAGCATATCTAGCTTTGTCTAAGAGTGACACTATAATAATCTCCAAGTTAAATGGTTATAATGTGGGAAAACTTAAATATGGATGTCCACTCTTCAGAGCTGTTGTAAGGAGGAATAAGCATCTCAAATTAGCAGCATATCAGAGAGTATTGAGAGAGACAAGGGCAGGGGTGCTTGAACCAAACCAAGCGTTAAAATTGATAAGAAGCATTGAGAAGCTTTAACAGATTCTGGGCAAAGGCATACCTACAGGAGATTCCAATATTCTCTTTCCACCAATAGAAGTTTCTAAGACTACATATCCGGGATTTTCGGATCGAACTTCACCAATTATAGCTGAAGTTCTAGCGATTTCAAAGTTGCGAATAGCCTTTAGAATTTCATCTGCACGTTCACAATCAACTCCTAGGATAGCTCTACCTTCACAGGCCAAGTAGAGTGGATCTAAACCGAGCATTTCACATGCAGCTTTAACCTCAGGTTTTATTGGAATATTTTCTTCATAGATCCAGATGCTTACATTTGATTTTCTAGCCATCTCGTTTAGAGCTGCAGCGAGACCTCCTCTGGTAGGATCTTTCGCTGCTCGGAGACCACCAATCTTCATAGAAGTTTCGATAAGAGGCCATATGGGAGCAACGTCAGAAGCTATTGGGCTTTCAAATGACAATCCTTCTCTTACTGAGATTAATGAAAGTTCATGTTCACCTATGGTTCCAGTAACTATTATTTTATCGCCGGGCTTTAACCCTGAATCTGTAATTATCGAATTCTTCTTGGCGATACCGATACCGGAGGTGGAAATTATTATCTTATCCATTTTCCCCTTAGGCATAACTTTGAAATCTCCACCCACAATGGCAACATTATTCATAGAGGTAACCTCAACTAGAGACTCAATTATTTCGTTGAGTTTAGATATTGGAAATCCCTCTTCAACAATTATGGAATCCATGAGCGCTAGAGGTTTGGCACCCATAACCGCAAGATCGTTGATAGTGCCACATGCTGCCAACACTCCTATGTTTCCTCCAGGAAAGAATAACGGTTCAACCGTATAGCTGTCTGATGTGAAGACTAGTTCTAAATCTCCAAGTGGAATAGAGGCCCCATCATCCATATCCTTTAATCCTATGCCCCCAAATACATTGCCCAACTTTACTTTTTTAACTATGAGAAAGTCTATTAGTTCATTCATGGCTTGACCGCCACTTCCATGGATAAGTTCAACCTTATTCTTGATGAACATTTATCGAACCCCAAGACCATAATGTTTAATAGTAAGCGATAAAACTACCGTTTTGAATATTCGGATAAAAAGGTGAAAGGATGTGAGCTATTATCAGGGTAGAGATCTACGTAAACCTAGTGGGGGAAGGATAAGGCCATATAGAAAGAAGAGAAAATATGAGCTTGGTAGACCTCCAACAGAAACCATTCTCGGCAGAGAGGAAGTGAGGAAAGTTCAGAGAGTGAGGGGAGGAAATATCAAAGTCAGAGTGAAATATGCAACATTTGCCAACGTATTTGATCCTGAAACTAAGAAAACTCAAAGAGTGGAGATTTTAAGGGTTAAGGGTAATCCAGCAAACCCCGACTATTCGAGAAGAGGAGTTATAACTAGGGGGGCTATCATAGAGACCCCGCTTGGAGAGGCAAGAATCACATCTAGACCAGGCCAAAATGGAATAATAAATGCGATATTAGTAAAGGGGAAGAAAAGTTAACGGCGAGACAATTGAAGAAAGAAAAATCGA
>QMRB01000007.1 GCA_003649185.1 Thermoproteota archaeon
ATTGCCGTCGGCATCGGTTGTGCCAGTATAGGACTCGCCATCCGGATAGGTTACAGCAATGTCAGCAGCTTTAAGTACGGTTCCCCTCGGAGTCTTCAAGTTCAATGTTGCATCATAGACTTTACATTTAACTGGATGCTCAACAATGTTCGTATCAACAGTTATATCAGAGTCAAGTATCTCTATGACACCGTCAGTCCAGACAGCCTTTAAGCTATAATCACCCTTCGGCACCAAGGTTGCTGTAAAGGTGCCATCTGCAATTGTCTGCCCACTAATATTATATGTATTTGCTCCCTTGCCAGCAAATGTGTAGTAGACGCCCTTTAATGGTCTACCCACATCATCAACGAGTCTAATTGAGACATCGAAGACATCTGTAAATGCTGTGTAGAAGACTGTCGGAGATAGAATCTTGTACTCTACCATTTCTTTGTCATAGCTGTCATAGACGCTAACACCGTACCAGCGTGCTCTAACAGTGTACTGATAATCGTTAAGAGCGAAAGGCAGATAGACATATCCATCAGAACTTGTATATCCAAATGCAGCTATAGTTCCAGCTTCAGCCACTGTTCCATTAATTGAATTGTCCACAGGCTCATATCTCACTGCATATACAAGTGCCTCTTTCAGAACTTTACCAGTTGCAGACAGCACCTGTAAGCCTATGTATTCGTTGAATGGTAACTCAACTTCTAAGTCATCCTCAGTTACATGCTCGTCAGCAGTGGCTATAACATCGTCAGCCAGCTTAAACTTACCTACAAGGTCGTCTGGCAATTCACCTTCCGCAGGTTCACGGTAAGCCATGAGTCTGTACCAAGTACAGTTACCCCAGAATATGATGTCAAAGGTAGCCTTACCATTACTGTCTGTCAACGTCTCAGTTAAGAACGTCAAATCGCCACCATCATTCCAATAAACCTTAACTGTAAAGTCTTTGAGAGCCTGATCAAGCCAATTCATGACGCTTACAGACATATCATAAGCTGAAACCTTCATGTCGAAGGTCTGTGTCTCATTATCATAGCTCCATATATCTGCCCAGGCTGTCGCCTCGCCAGTAAAGTTCAATATACCGAGGGATGATGAGCCGCAGAGGTAATCGTCAAACAGATCCTCAGCTTCATACATTAATTCTCCTGCAATTAAGGAGTCTTCCCAGTTTTCTAAAGTACCATTTATAAACACTTCGCCTCTCGTCAAACAACCTACAACAAATGGCTCCACACTACTTGGTACATCGGCGGTGAAACCTGGCATCGTAGTTACTACAATGCTAATCGGGGTGCCTATAACATCCTTTAGCATCCAAACTGGGATGTACACTAAGTTTTCTGCTGTATAGTTTAGTGAGACAGTGTACAACTGATAAACTTCGGAGGGAACTTCCATTCCTGTGATTATATCATATATTAGGTCTCTATAGTTGAGGACATCAAAATAAACTTCTACTGGAGGATAGTATCCATAGGCACCTTCAAATGCTGTTTCATTGAAGAAGGTCATGTTAAATCCTTTCCACATTACTGTGATATTCAGATTGTCCATAGCAGTTTCATGTTTCCAGTCCCAGAGGTCAAAGGATACTTCATATACTCTCCAGTTTATATGTATCTCCGCATAGCTTACACTTGGGTCTGTTAGAACAGGAATTTCAAGGGTATTGTTGAATACTCTTACACCGGCCCAATAGACCACTAAATTGTAAGCATTATCAACGCCGCCCACGAACATGTGGGTCTGGTTGAGGCTGTAGAATACAAGTTCATTGTGATCTGTAGTGTTTGGATAAGCCCATTCACCCTCTACGTACATAATGGTTGTCGCATTACTGTAGGGTAGCGGATCTGGCATACGGTTTCCTGGGCATAAATCATAGAACTTTACGACCAGGTCGTAGATGTGTACGTGGAATACACCCTCATAGTTTTCTGGTGATAGGACCACTTCATCCTCATATGGTCCTACATCCACATTTTCACTTATGCCAAACCATGAATAGTCAGCGTCTGCCCAAGCATCAACACTTATAGCTACACCAACTGGAACTTGCTCATAGCTGACCCATCCCTGCTGGTCAGTGTAGGTCCAACCTGCTTCATAGAGTTCGTCCTCGTCAGTTATCGTTGCATTGCCCATCCAACTTATAGAAACATTTAAACCATATATTCCATAATCGTCAGTAGCCCACTTAACCATCTTGAGATCCATGTTTACAAATGGAAAGACAAATTCAACAGCCTCATAGATATTATCTGTAATATTGAAGACATCGCTCATGCCATATGGTTTGAACCACATGTTCTTGTATACCACTGAAACATGCCATACACCGCCAGGCACCTGCACCAACGTTAATGTGCCTGTTGGAGAAGCTGTTACAAGTGATGTTGCACCGGATGGATGTTGCAATACCACTGTGGGGCTGACCAGTGGATCACCATTTAAGTCCACTAATGCCAAATGAGCATCATAGACATCACATATTAAATCATAGACCACAGAATCGGTATCGTCGAACTCTTTAGTTCCGTCTACATATACATCTACAAGGCCTGGTGAGTTCGTGCTGTTTTCAACTGTGAAGACTGCTGATCTCACCAACACCCAGGAGGCCGGATCCTCTGGAGTTATAGACCAATATACATCAAGTGTTGTATCACCGAAAGGCAAATAGTAAACGTTATCAATTGCAGGTGGAAACTGTACAACTCCACTTGTATTGCTCTCCGTTTCATGGGTTAGAAGATTCGGCCATGTAACTATAACTTTTGCATTTGAAAGAACTCCAGGAGTTGGCCTCTTATCCTTCAGAGTAATTGTAACGGGTACCAAGTGGCAGTAGATCTTCAACGGATTGGCAGGATCATTATAATCTGTAGGGTCAACTATCATTGTGGAGTTAACTGGAATTTCGTGGCTAAGCCAGTATACTGTGATGGCTGAAGTTACATTTGGAAATTGACTTATAGTTACATAGCCACTTTGATTGGTAATTGTGGTGGCTAAAAGTTTCGATGGATCATTGGCATCATGAATTGAAACCTTGACGATGCTATATCCGGAGGTTAAAGCTTTCAATTTGTCTTCAAACCAATCGTACAGTTGCATATAGAATGGGTGAACATCAACTGTTACATTGAGGTAACCGTATTTGCTTGGCAGTATAGCTGTGGGACCAACGGACAATTTACTTGCATCTTTAACTAATGTGAAGTTCATATAGGTCTCTGTCGGCCAAATATCATAGTCGGTGACGTTGGTTCCATCCACATAGGCTGGAGGAACCATTTTCAGATATTCAACATCCCAATATACACGTAAAGTCCAAGTTTTATTGGATCCCCAAGACCAGTCGTATGGGATTTTGGCTAGAACTTCTTTTGAAGGCTTACCGGAAACAGAGTATACGTTTCCGCTGTAATTATAGTAAAATGTTGTGGTAAATCCGCCTAGAAAATCGCCAGCAATATCTTTAGCAGTGAAGTAGACGGCTAGAACCCTTGTAACTATATATCCGTCCTCAGTACAGTTATATCCTGGCAGAGTGTCAGAAGGTGAGGCAGTTAAGTTGCCGTATGTTAGCCCCTTCGCCTCATAAACGGTGAAGGCATCTGTTCCTTCAGGATCCCATTTAACGGTGATATTATATTTACCTGTTGTCGGCTTTGTGATAGTAGCGTTTAGCCATCCGTTACTATCTGTTCTTCCTGAGAAGAGGAGAGTGTTGCCTGTTTCGTTCCATACTTCCACATATGCATTCTCTAATGGGTCTCCCAATTGATCTACGAATCTTAGGGAAAGGTTTGCTTCGTTTTCTTCTGCTACCGTCACTATTGGATTTGTCATTATCAGTAGTAGTGGCAATAGTATTGCTAATATTGGAATTAATTTTTTCGAACTCATATTTCTTCCTCCAAACACATGGATGGTTTAACCAGTGTTTGGTTACAATTATTTTGTTTTTTGAATTTTTAAGGATTATCATGTTCTATATTATTAGAAGTTTTGATTTAAATGTCAAATAAATTAGAATAGAGTTAAAAGGAGTTTTAAGATTCACTGTTTCTAAACAAAAGTTTAAAATTTTGTTTAAATAGGGAAAATGAAACTGTGATTCAATGCGAAATGAATTTAAGGTTTATAGGTGATTTTGGTTTGGTGGCATAGATTTGCCTAGAAGAGTTGAAATAATCGGTTTGGAGGGGATACCTGAGGTTAAAGAGGGGGATGATGTAGCCAGAATCATTGTTGAAACCGCTGAACGTGAGGGGGTTGGGTTAAGGGAGGGAGATATCATTGTAATAACACATAAAATAATAAGTAAAGCTAACGGTTTAATTGTTAATTTGAACGATATTAAGCCTAGTGAGAGGGCTGTTGAGATTGGAGAGATGACTGGGAAGGATCCGAGGTTCGTCGAGGTGATCCTCCGCGAATCTAAGAGGGTTTTGAAGATTAGGCCTCCATTCATAATTGTCGAAACATATTTCGGCCATATATGTTTGAATGCAGGTGTAGATAGATCTAATGTTGCAGGTAGAGCGGATATCTGCGCCCTTCTTCCAAGGGATCCTGATAGAGAAGCATATAAGATAAGGGAGGGGATAAAGAGAATTACAGGTTTAAGGAAGATAGCTGTAATAATAAGCGACACATATAGTAGACCTCACAGATATGCCCAGATAGATATGGCTATCGGCGTGGCCGGAATGAAGCCGATTAGAGATTACAAGCATAGGGAAGATTCATATGGATATGTTTTGAAATTTAAGATGCAGGCTGTGGCTGATGAACTTGCCGGGGCAGCGGAACTTGTAATTGGACAGACTGTTGAGAGAATACCTGTGGCAATTATAAGGGGATATGATTGGGAGGAAGATGAGGAGGGATGTGCAAAGCAAATAAGCCTAATAAAACTTGGATACAACTGCATCTTTGACGATGTGAAACTTATACCTGAAAAGCCGGGGCTTGCTAGAAGGCGGAGTGAAAGTTGAGGGAGCATCCATTTTGCATATATATGAATTTGCAGATGAACTTATAGTTGCTGAGAAGCCTTCAGTGGCTGAAGCCTTTGCCAGAGCACTTTCAGAAGGTAAGTATAGAACTAAAAGAATGGGAAGAATAAAATTTTATACCTTTGAGAGAGAAGGGAGAAGATGGATATCCATAGGATTGAAAGGCCACATATTCAATTATGACTTTGAAGCCCAATATAATTCTTGGAGAGAAGTGGATCCGAAAACTCTCTTCTACATTAACCCTATAAGAGTTATTGAGAGAACTTCAATCAGCTATGTGGATGCTTTGAAGAAACTTGCAAGACATGTTGAAACAGTATATTTGGCTTTGGATGCTGATACCGAAGGAGAGAGTATATGTTTCGAAGTCATGGACATAGTTAAAAGTGTAAATCCATATGTGGAGTTTAAGCGGCTATGGTTCAACTCCACCGTGAAAGAGGAACTTTTAGATGCGTTTAAAAAGCCTAGGAAGCCTCAGAGAATGCTGGCTGAAAAATGTTTTGCAAGGATGATAGTCGATTTAACCATCGGCGCAGCCTTCACAAGGCTGATAACCATGTCTATTCAAAGGAGGAATCCAAGAGCACTTCCATATGGAAGATTCTTAAGCTATGGACCATGCCAAAGTCCAACGCTATATCTAGTTGTGGAAAGAGCTTGGGAGAGGGAAAAGTTCAAACCTGAAAAATTCTACATGTTAAAGGCAAAGGTCAACATTTATGGAGCCATATATGAGGCAATTCATAAAGCTGGAAGAATAAATGAAAGAGAAAAAGTCGAAGAGATTTATAGGAAAATAAAGGATGCACGTAGAGCAAAGGTTGAAAAGTTTAGGGTTAAGAAGAGAAAGAAGAAGCCTCCGAAACCATTAACAACACTTGAACTTGAAAGCAGGGTGAGCAGATATTTAAACATAAGATCTAAAAATACTTTAGATATAGCTGAAAATCTGTATAGAAATGGATATATAAGCTATCCGAGAACGGAGACTGAAATATATCCTGAAAAATTGAAGCTGAAAAGCAGAATCCAAGCATTCATAAAGAATTCAATATATGGAGAATATGCTTCTAAGATTCTTGAAAAGAAAATTATAAAGCCTACTAGGGGGAGAAGAGATGACAGGGCGCATCCACCAATCCATCCGACAAGATCTGCTGAGAAAGATGAAATTACAAGAAAATTTGGAGGAAAAGCATGGAAAATATATGATTTTATAGTTAGACATTTCTTGGCAACGGTGAGCGATGACGCCGAGGTGGAGAATAGAAGATTAGACTTAAACATTAACGGTGAAATCTTCATTTTAAGAGGGAAAACTGTATCGAAAGAAGGATATCTAGCCATCTATCCATTCGAGAAACCTGGGGAGAATTATATACCAATATTGGAGAGAGGGGAGGAAGTGGAAATTTTAGAGATAAATATTATTGAAGGGGAAACTGAGCCTCCACCATATCTATCAGAAGCGGAACTGTTGAAGAAAATGGATGAATATGGTATAGGAACAGATGCCACAAAACAGGATCATATACAAACGAACATTGACAGAGGATACTTCTATATAGAAAGGAAGAGATGTATACCTACCCCTCTAGGAAAAGCCCTCATAGAAGCGTTAAATGATATAGTTCCAGAAGTTGTTAAGCCGGAAGTTAGGGGATTTATGGAAGAAATGTTCAACCAAATAGCCGTTGGAAAGAGGAGAATGGAGGAAGTTGTGGAGAAGGCGAAGAAATATTTTCTGGAAAAATATGAGAAATTGCATGCTTTAGAAGAAAGATTCGTCGAAAAACTAATACCCACAATTGGGGGAAGCATAAAGGTTAACAAGACAGGGAAGAAGAGGAAATGGAGAAAGTTCTGATTCCTAAAATATAAATTGATTTTAATATTACTTCATGTAGGGTGATAATTATTTGCCAAAATATGATGCTATAATCATAGGTGCAGGCATTCTAGGACTTGCCACAGCATACCATATTAAAAGGGAGAAACCAAATCAAAAAGTTTTAGTTATAGATAAAAAACCTGCTGCAGGCCAAGGAAATACTGCTAAAAGTGGAGGAATGTTTCGAAGCTTCTTCTACTCAAAAACCAACTTCAAATTGGCTAACTCATCAATAGAATTCTATAAAAGATTGGAGGAGAGCGGAGTAGATTTGGGGATGAGATGGACGGGATATTTATGGCTCTTCCAAGAAGACCAGTATAAAAGGCTTGAAGCAGACTTGAAGGAGATGGAGAGAAGAGGAGGAGAATTTAAACTTATAGATAGAAGGGAAATTGAAGAGAAACTTAACATAAATACTAAAGCTGGAGAAAGTGAAGAAGCGGAAATTATGAATTTAAAGAACATAGACGTAGGGTTGCTGGTTCCGAAAGCAGGGAAAATAGATGTGGAGAAACTTGTAGCATATTATGAGAGGGAATTTCTAAGGATGGGAGGAGAAGTTATTTATGGAACAGAAGTAGATGAAATCATAGTTGAACCAGAAATCAAACTTGAACTTCCAGGAGAACCATATTTCTGGCAGGAAGCTAAAGTATCGGGAGTTAGAATGGGAAGTAAAATAATTAGAGGAAAAAAGATAATAGTTGCCACTGGAGTATGGGCCGATCAGCTATTAGATGGGATAGGAGTAGACTCATATCAAAAACCTAAGAAGAGACAGATATTCGTCGTTAAGGCTGAAGAAGAGAAACTTAAAAGATTACTATATGCAGAAGGATTTAACCGTGAAGGATGCATACCATTCACAATTCTTCCATATCCAAGAATATATGTTAAGCCGAGCATAGAGGAGGAAGCCTTCTGGATAGGATATGCAGACGACTTTAACAGACCATTCCAATTGGAGGAGGAGCCTCAACCTGAAGAAAACTATTACAGATATGGAATATATCCAGTATTATCGGCATATATGCCCCAATTCAAAGATGCAAATCCCATAAATGCATGGGCAGGACAATATGCAATAAACACCTTCGACGGACAACCAGTAATATTTGGGGAGAGAAATCTAATAGTGGTTGGAGCTGCAAGTGGAAGCGGAATAATGAAAGCCGATGCAATTGGAAGAATAGCATCAGCCCTATATTTTGGAAGGGAGAAGGCAGAGTTATATGGCGGAGAAGAATTCAAAGTTGAACATTTAGGAATTAAAAATAGATATGTGGAGAGAGAGGAATTCGTCATTTAAGTTTTCCTCAGGGACGTTGAATAGCAACGATTCAACATGATGCAGACTATTAATTTATTTTACATTTTAAAGGCATTTTAATGGACTTCCACCATTCAAAATCGAAAATATTAGAAAACATACTTAAATATTTAAGATAGCTATAGTGAAGCTTTAATGTTTAAGCCTCAGGAGACCGTCGAATCTTCACATTTCAGATTGTCTCTTCGTCATCATCGGCTAAAACAATTATTAACAATACTGATTAATATAGTTAAGCGAGGAAAACGGCATGGTAAGTATAAAAGAGATAGATAGAATTTATGAGGAAGCTTATAATTCACTCTTCAATGCATGGGAAGCCTTAAGGAAGATGAGAGTAGATCAATGTTTACAAGATGCAGTTGAAACAATTAAAAAATGTATGCACATATATGAGAAGATATTTTTAGAAAGATATGGAATTAGAGATCCCATGAAGAATCTTGAGAAAATCCTGAACTTTATCGGAGGGATAAGAAGGCTTGAAAAGAGGAGAATAATCAGAGCATATATTATTAAAAGTATCTGGCTGAATGGAAATGTGGAGAAGACAATTAAATATGGAAGACTTGGAATGGAGCCGAACATTATTTTTAAGGAGATGGAGGCAAGAATAGCCGTAGAGCATGCATCAGAAATCTACCAGTATATATCCTCACTGATTCATGGATTAAAATCTAAAGTGAAAGATGAATCAACTAGGCTTACCGCTACGGGGGGAGCGGATGAAGAGTTCTGGGAGAACTATCCATCCACCGCTGGCGAAGACTACGGCAAGCAGCCAATCTGAAAGCGTCATGGGAACAGTGTGGAAAGCCAGTTGGAGGAAGGGAACATAAACAATGCTGACCGTTAGAAGTAAACCAATTATAACTGAGCCTAATAGAAATGGATTTCCGGTAAAACCAACCCTAATAAAGTTATGTCTCTCCGAACGGCAATTCCAAACTACAAATAGCTCAAAGAAGACTGCTTGAAGAAAAGCCAGAGTTCTAGCTTCAGCAACAGTGTCATGGAGAAGATTTAATCCTAGAAGGAAGCAGGCCATGGTTCCCACATATTGGAGAATTGAAGAGACAGTTATGAATAGACCCATACCGCTCAGTAAACTTTCATTCGGATTACGTGGAGGCCTCTCCATGACATCCTTATCAGGAGGATCCATACCTAAAGCGACGGCTGGACCTCCATCAGTTACAATGTTCAGCCATAGAATTTGTAGTGGGAGGAGGGCTGGAGGCAATCCTGCAAGCATACATGTGGTGATAACCATGATTTCATCGAAATTGCATGCGAGGAGAAATCTAACAAATTTTCGAATATTATCGTAGATGCCTCTGCCATCTCTAACCGCTCTCACAATGGTGGCAAAATTATCATCAGCTAAAATCATATCTGAAGCCTCCTTTGCAACATCTGTCCCTTTAATACCCATCGCTACACCAATATTCGCCATTTTCAATGCAGGTGCATCATTAACGCCGTCGCCTGTCATGGCTACTATGTGACCTTTACTCTTCAATGCTCTGACAATTCTAACTTTATGTTCAGGTGAAACTCTTGCAAAAACATCTACATCGTCAACAATATTCAATAATTCTTCATCGCTTATTGCATCTAAATCTCTACCCGTCAACACCCTGAAATTCTTTCCATTCAATAAGCCTATTTCACGTGCAATTGCAACTGCAGTTAATTTATGATCACCAGTGATCATTTTAACTTTAATGCCAGCTTTACGGCACTCCATAATGGCTTCTTTAACCTCATCTCTAGGAGGATCGATCATTCCAGCTAAACCTACAAAGATTAAATTTCTTTCAACTGTATCTTCATCCAATTCGGCGGGTTCCTCTTCGAAAACTCTATATGCAAAAGCGAGAACTCTAAGCGCATTCTTCGCCATAAGGTCAAAGTTTTCTAATATTTTTTTACGGTCAACCTCTGTTAATGGACGGATAACATCCCCCTCCAATATATGTGTGGATCGCTCTAGAACTATTTCCGGAGCACCCTTCACATAGGCAAAGTAGACGCCGTCAGGCGATTTATGAATGGTGGTCATCCTTTTCCTCTTAGATGTAAATGGAATAACATGTTTCCTCGGATATTTCTTCAACTCTTCATGCTTGTCAAATCCAGCTTTATATGCTGCCACCACCAATGCTCCTTCAGTGGGATCTCCAACAACCTTCCAAACACCATTCTCCCTGTATACTTCGGCATGGCTGCATAGAAGCCCTATCCTTAAGAGCAGGGATAGTTGGAAATTACTTTTAGGATCTACTTTCACACCGTTTATAATGAAATCTCCGGAAACATCATAGCCCAAACCGGTTACATCGACTAGAACACCATTAAGATATATTCTTCTAACAGTCATTTCATTCTTCGTCATAGTTCCAGTTTTATCTGCACAGATCACAGTGGTACATCCCAAAGTTTCAACTGATGATAAACGTCTAACTATGGCGTTTCTCTTAGCCATATCTTTAACTCCAAGAGCCAATGTAATTGTGACCACTGCCGGTAAACCTTCAGGCACCGCCGATACTGCCAATCCCACTGCCAACATGAACATTTCAATAGGATTCTGCCCTCTAAGTTCCCCTAGAATAAAAGTTAAAATACATAGAATAATTATGATGATTCCAATCTGCTTTCCAAACTTATTCAACCTTCTCATGAGAGGAGTCTCCTCAACTTCAACCTCCTGCACCATGAAAGCGATTTTACCCATCTCCGTATTCATGCCTGTGGAGACTACGACGGCTTCACCATAACCCATGGTGACGAGAGTGCCCATGAAAACCATGTTTCTCCTTTCACTGACAGGTGTATCATCGGGTAGAAGAATATCGCTATTCTTCCTAACTGGAGTTGATTCGCCTGTCAGCATGGATTCATCGATTTCCAGATTGGTGGATGATATGAGTCTCGCATCGGCTGGAACTCTATCTCCAGGTTCAAGTATGATTATGTCGCCTGGAACGATCTTCTCAGCTGGAACCGTTATTTCCATGCCATTTCTTCTCACTCTTGCCATTGGGGTGGCAAGCTTCTTCAACGCTTCAAGAGCATTTTCAGCTCTATATTCTTGAACGAAGCCCAAAGTTGCATTGAGAATTATTATTGCAGTTATTGCAATGGAATCTATGATCTCTCCAATCAATCCTGAAACTACTGCTGCAACGATTAAGAGGAGAACGAGAAAATTGGTGAATTGACCTATGAACAGCTGCCAAGCAGTAACCTTCCTTCTCTCCTTCAAAACATTTAAACCATACTTTTCAAGCCTTAACTTAGCTTCATCAACATCTAATCCTTCAAGAGAAGTTTTCAGCATGTTCATTGTCTCGTCTGAAGCCAATGTATGCCACTTGACCTTCCCATTCAAAATGAACACCCTGCACAGTTTGAAGCTTATTATTAAATAATTATAAATTGTATTTCAATCTTACTGACGGAGAGAAAAGTCCATAAATATTTAATGTAAAGCTATTAAAATGAGGAGGCATCAATAGTATTCGGTGAAGGCTAAACATGAACTTAAGGGAGAAGGAAATCGTTTTAATGGAGATTCAGCCCCATCCAATAGCATTCATGGATTTATACATTATATTTTTAGTTCCCATTTTAATTAACATTTACTTAATATTTAAAGCAAACTATATTGTTGGAAGCATCCTGCAAATTTTAAATGTAGAATTATTGTCGGAAGATCAAATGAAGATGATTATTTGGACATTAATGAACATATTTCCATTTATAATAATGTTTCTTGTAAAATCGGCGGTTAAATGGTTGCTTATAGGAAGCCTTATGATAATAGTTGCAATAATAATTAAAATTCAATATGGAGTATCATGTGAAATTTTGGGAATCATATTCGGAATCATCGGTCTAGGTTTAACAAACATATATCGAAAAGCGCATAAATACTATATTACAAATGAAAGAATAGTGATGGAGTTCAAATTTATAAGACATAAACATAGGGAGATTGAACTTAGAGATATAAGGGAACTGATCGTTGAAAAGGGAATTATAGGAAGAATACTGGATGTTGGAACAATACTGCCCATAACATCTTCAGGTCTAGGAATTGGAGAAGACATTTCGATGATAGGTGGCGCAGGAAAAATTAAAAATATAAATATAGGAATTGGAGCTGGAAGGACAATTAAAGTTCCTAGAGGAAGAAGCCCATACACTCTTTTCGGAGTGAAGAAGCCGCTGAAAATTAAAGAGCTCATCTCAAAAGAAAAAAGCAAACATGAAGAAGACCACATATTAACCGAGATATCAAATAAACTTGAAAGAATAATTGGAGATGAAGAAAAAGAAACTGCTACCCTTCATGAGAAGAGGATAGAAGATTCAGGGAGAGAAGGCTTAAATCGATTTCAGCTTTAGCTCTCCACCCAATCCTCAATAATTCTCCCTCACTCTCCAAATAGCCTAACCTGATAAACCGGTCGATGAGAGAGTCAACCCTCCACCTCGGCAATTTCTCAATAAGAATCGATTCCAATTCCCTCCTATTAATGGAACCGCCTTTCGAGTTGATATAGGCTAGAGAAGCTGCCAAAGCTCCTACATCATCTATTCTTAGGCCGGCTGTTAAAACATCAGAAATTTTAGCGGGCTCCCTAAAAGTTACGAGGAAAATTGCTTTATCATAATCTTCAGCTGTAGGAGATGAAACATCACCTGTAAAAATAGTCTTCACAGTTAAACCGAATCTAGCCAACTCCTCATCTACAAGCTTTATAATATTCAAGTAGCGTCTACCCAAGGCACGTTTAAGCTCCCAACCCTTAACTCCCGGACGTCTATGCCTCTGAATTAAAAGAAGCTGGACAGCTCTTCTCAGCTTGGATAAGTAATCAATTCTCTTTCGACTCACATTTACACCTCCTAACCCATTCATCAAAACTGAATGAAACAGTAATGGAATATGAGTTTTCAGATTCAATTCGCCTTTCATTTGGAATTATAATATAATCTCTAGAAGATGGATCAAACTCTAAATGTATGTAGCCGTAAGTGGAGAGAAAAGAGAGCATGTAAGCCTTCAGCAGCGAACTTTCAAAATCCTCTGAACATATAAAATTCCAATAATAAACGCCTCCTTCAACATATTTTTTCTTTAAAGTTTCCCAAAACTTCTCCAACATTTCCGAAAAGGAACCTTTCAAGGCAAGTTTCTCCCTAATTAGATCTTCAATCGAAGTTAATTCGGTTCCCACAGAAGCCTCTGGAAGACGGCCCCATCTACCCTTAAGTGGAGGAAGATTAACCCAATAATTGGCAGCAGTCTCAAAACCCTTATTGGAGATTAGAGAAATGGAAACTATAGGCCGCCAAGCTGAAGCAAAAACCTTTGCAAGATTCTTTAAACTCATCGATTTAATCTTCCACTCGATAAGCATTGGATCGAAATATAAGGTGGAGGATCTACTTTTAATCCAGTCTCCCTGAAGCTCAACTATTCTACTTACATTTTCCAAAGCGTTAAGATCTAAAGCGAGATCTTCAGGTGACAAGGAACTTTCAATGTAACTTCTTAAAACTTTAAGGTAGCGTGGAACATCAACTTCAAATGGATCGGAACCACGTTTTATAACATATTTGCAGGCTTTAACTATCCTTTCAATCCTCCTCTTATCAGACTTCTTCCCCAATTTGAACCACCTTCGGCGTGGATCTGCCTCCAACATTCTGAACAAATATTACATGTATATTTTTCACATCCATCATAATTGGACTCGGCGTTATAGCTAAACATTGAATTCGCCCATCGCCGGCAAAGGATGATAGAAGAAGTTTAGATATAATTTCTCTATTTCTAGGATCCATGTGTACATCGAACTCGTCGACCGCTCTAAAAGGCGACTTTATGAAGCTTTGAACAGCTAGAAGAAAAGCCATGACAGCTGTGGTTCTTTCACCTCCACTCTGAGAGAAACCATTTAAAATTGAAGGTGAACTTCCCTTAAATCCTACGAGAATCTCTAAGCCAGCGTTTTCAACATCCTCTAAATTAACCAATTTTACATGGCCATATGCACCTATCTCCCTTAATATTTCGACATATACTTTATCAACCTTCGACAATATATTGCTTAAAGCTTTCTTCCAAGCGTTTACTCGAATATTTAACTCCTCCATCACCATTTTCCTATTTTCCCTTAAAATTTCAACTCTCCTCCTCAAATCTTCAACGGTATTTAAATATGATTTATAGAGCTTTTCAGCCTCAGGTGAAACTTTTCCAACAGCATCCAACCTTGCTTTAGTCCATCTTAACTCGTCTAAAACTTCGTTGAGATCTCTGATGAGCTTCGGCTTCAATCCAGCATTTTCAGCTTCCATTAAAAGTTTTTCCTCTTCTCTTCTCTCATAATTTAACCGATCCTTTAAAGTTTCAATATCCGAATTTAAAAGCCCCAATTTATATTTAAGAATACCAGAGTTGACTTTGAGATCTACATACTTCTCCAAAATTTCATTGAACATGTCTGAAAGCTCATTTAAAAGCTCCTGTAGATGAGTATACCTTTCCAATTCAACATTTAAATCCACATTATATGTTGTTGGTGGAGGCTGATTGGATAATTTAAGGGAGGAGAGAACGTCGCCTCTACCGATATTTCTGGCAGATTCAACTAAAAGGTTAATGGTTTTCTTTCTTTCAAATTCGAAAACTCTCAAGCGATCTTCAGTCTTCTTCAACTCTAAATTAATCCTGTTAATTTCATCGCCAATGCTCTGTGATTGAAGAAGAAGCCTTTTCAAATCCTCCTCTAAACCTGAAATTTGCCGCCTCTTCTTCTCAACCTTAGCCCACACCAACTCCAAGTTTAGAGATTTGATCTTAGCTGACAGCTCTCTTCGAACTCTAAGCTTCTCATATTCATTTCTCCAATATTCAAGTGTGCTCTTCGCCCTCTCCAGTAGACTGGAGACATTTGCCTCCTCCCTTGAAATCCCTTCCAATCTCTCCTTCATTTCTAAAACTCTACGTCTATAGCCGCTTAGTCCAACAGCATCCTCAAACAATTTAAGTTTCTCTTTAGATGACACTATGGCGAACTCTTCAACCATATTTTGATGCATTATTATAAGCATGTTGTCAGGATTGAAACCCATGGTTTTAAGAATCTCTTGAACTTCACCTTTAGTTTTAACTTTACCGTTAACTTCAAACCAGTAAGATCCATCTTTACGGAGATATCTGGATATTCTAATAGTGTTACTTCTTATTTTTCCATATGGTCGACGGCCATTTACAGGTTTATTATCGATGATCACAGCAACTCTAGCTATCTTCGAACCCCACCTTATAAGATCACTTAAACGTCTGCCACGTTCAGTATATTTGGTTCCAAGAGCAACTGATATAGCTAATAGGATGGAGGATTTGCCGGCGCCATTGGGACCAGTAATAATGTTGAGCCCTGGGTAGAGGGGAATTCTTCCAAACTCATAGGACATGAAATTTTCCAGTATTACTTCTCGAATCAGCACTTATATGTCCCTCAAACATAAATAATTCTTCCAGAAATATAATTCATATAAGCTTTCTAATTAGCTTGGTGATAATCATGGTTTTATCTGCAAAAATATATGAAGTAAGAGAGAAGCAGCCTATTAGAAGTTTAGCGCGTAAACTGTTTAACTATAGGGTGGAAGAAGAAGAGGAGGGAAGAAGACTTATCACGGAAATCACGGATTTAGAGGTAGCTGGAAGAAGGCTTAGAGGAGTATACTCTAAAGACATGATAATATTCATCAATAGAAGAGGTGAGAAGACCCCTACATTAATTACAAGGGAGTCGCCATTCACATTCACAGAATATGATGATAGACTTCTTTTAACAATAATTGGGAAGAAGAATTGGGCCAACTATGTGGCAAATGAGCTGAGCAAAATATTGTTTATAACCATTGGAAACATAGTTGAAGTTAAAATTAAAGCTGAAACTTTAAGGAGATATCATGAAGAGAATCCTGAAGGAACAAAAGTAATCTTTTTCGATAATGTGGATATACCTAACGTTGATAAGCTCAGCCTATATGGCCCTGACCTCATGAACACAACCCTATACAATCAATACTTATCGCATGGAAATATATGGTACATTGTAGCAACATCCAGAAAATTCGGATATATTATAGGTATAACTAGAAACTGCGTTATAACCGCGTTCAGCAAGATAAGTGAATATGACTTCATGAGGTTTATAGAGGAAGAAATATATCCATTGATAAGTTAAAATGAAACTGCAAAACTTCTAAATAAAACTTGAAGCATATTCATGGAAAGGGTGAAGAATGAAATGGCCGTCGAGGCAAATATAGGTAGAATTATAATTTCAAGATTAAGAAGGAAAGGAGACCTATTAAATGAAATTTTAAAAGTTGTAGAGGAAAGAAAAGTGTCTGCTGGAGCTTTAATGGTTATAGGGGCATTAAGCCATGCAAAATTCGGAATCTATGTGGAAGGAAAGTATGAAGTGAATGAGAGGGAAGGCCCATTGGAAATAGTGTCATGTATCGGAAACATTGCGGAAGATGAAAGTGGAAAGATAATTCATGCACATATAAATGTTGCAGATAGAAATGGAAAATGCTATGGAGGACATTTAATGAATGGATGTATAATCGATCCTACAGCGGAACTCATTATAATAGAGGCGAAGGATATCAGAATCGAGAGAAAACTCGATGAAGAAACCGGATTGAAACTATTGAACTTATAAAATTATTTAAGTTAATCCACCAATGGAAGAACTTCAGCATCAAAATGGCGCTCTAACCAATTTGAAAATTCCTTAGCAAAATATCCGAAAGGATAAATCCTTCTAGCACCTGACCCTTTAACATATGAGACAAGCTGAGAGAAGTCGGCGTGATTGCTAAGAGGAAATGTAGCGTCGAAACGTCTATAGGGGAAGAGAAGAGACCATCCCGTAGCAATAGCTCTCAACATTCCAAATGAACTTGCCATAACAAGGTTTCGCTTATTGGAAACCACTGCTGGAAGACACTTCGACTTAAGAACTTCTAGACCCTCATTTGAAGCAAGATTTAAATATTTCAATTCAATTCCGAAACGCTTATAGATCGTGTTTACCCGGTCAATTTTCTCGTCGACGAGAACCTCCAAATCTAAATATTTATTTATTAAAGCGATAAGCTCCTGCGCCTTACCAATAGAGTAGGCGATGAAAACGGGAGGAGTATCAGCCTTGACTGCTCTTTCAATGAAATCAGCTATCTCCTCGTAAATTTTAATCCTATCCGGAAAGGTTATGCCAGGTTTACCGTAAGTAGCATCAATGATCAACTCGTCGCATGGAAGGATTTTTCCAGCCTCACTAATTAAAGTTGACTTAAGATTTAAATCGCCAGTATAAACGAGAGTTGAAAATCCACTTTCGAATAGGAATTGCGAGGAGCCTAGAACGTGGCCTGAATTATACATTTCCACATCGATTGAACCTAAATTGAAACGCTGAGACATCATAAATCCGGGATAAATGTTTTTAACCCTTCTACCCGTTTGGGCCTCGTAGAGTTTGATAGTTAAATATGAAGCTAACTTCGGCTTTTCGGATTTAAAGCCAGCAATATGATCTCCATGGGCATGGCTGATAAGGATGAAATCACCCTCAGAAATCTTGGATAGAGGATCTAGGGATAAAGAGATATCTCTCAACAATAAAAGGATACCTTTAAACCAGTATATTGACCAATTTGGAACCATATTGAAAACCTTATTTCTCAAACTCTTCTAAAGTATTCGCTTAAAGGCTTTCTCTTTCCCTTCTCCTCATAGTATATTTTTGTAGGCATTCTAATTTTCAACCCCAAGTCTAAGAAGAGCTGATAAAGAGAATATCCTGTGATGATGCTTTTAATCTTTCCCTCCTTAACAAGTCTTGCAAGCACATCGACTATTCGTTTCGTCTCTCTGGGAAATTGTTGCTCAGCAACCTTTAAAACTTCCTTTGCCTTCTCGCTGAGAAGACTATTTAAAAGCTTTAAAGGATCCTCAGAGATCTCTCTATCGGATTTTTTCAAACGCCTACTCAGCTCGGCCAGTCTCTTCATCTTTAAAAGTTCAAGTTCAATGTCACGCTCATCCATCACTCTCACCATCTACTATAATTGAAATGGTTCCCCTTAAAACTTAACATTCATTTAGAACGGCTTTTAAACCCGATATAAGTGCAAACCTTGCAGTTAAAACGGGTATATTGTAAAATGATTTAAATCTAACTGCATCTTTAAAGGTGAAGCCGATGCAATCCATAACTGCTAAATTAACATTGAAACCCTTAAATTTTTCAGCTACCCTCCTAATATTTTCCACCCGCCTCTCAATGATGTAAGGGGAGAAACTCTCCACAACCACATCGCTACATTCAATATGCATCCATTTACGCAAACCCATATTGATCTGCCGTGGAGACGGCATAATTACACCCAATATTATATTTCGATTGGAAATAGATTCAACCATTCCCCTCAATATAGGTTCAGGTTTAACTAGAGGAACTCTAGAATAAAGCTCCGGGAAAACTCCTGAACAGAGTAAGCCTATACATTTAACCCCAAGCCTCTCAAGATATTTAACCTTCTCCATTAAGAGAGGGATAATACGCTCTCTGGAAAGTTTGACCTCCGAACCATCCTTGAGACGGCTAACATATGTAATTTCGCCTGGAGATGGTTCAAGCCTTTTAATATCCTCAGAGGATAAACCGTCCAGTGCACCTGCCTCATAAATTTCAAAGTTACTGCCAAGAATTGGAGAGATCTCTGCAGTTACATCTATCCTCGGAGATTGACCTATAGTTAGGAAGCCTATCTTCAATTCATCCACCAACCAGAAATATTTCATTAGTGAAATATAATCGTAATCTTAGGCAAAGTAAAATTTATTAATCAAGGAGTAAAAACGTTTAGTGATTTGACTTGACCATTCGAATATACTGTGAACGTTGCGGATTCGTATTTTATAGGGGAGATGAACTGGCAAATCCCCAAGAAATAATTAGAAGATATGGAAATAGATGTCCAAGATGCTATAAACCATTGATCCTTGACCCTAAAAAGATAAGTATAAAAGCCAAGCAGAGATAAGCTTAAAACCAAAATTTAAAACAGAAAGTATGTAGGCCAGAACATGCAGCAAGAAGTTTACGCAATATTCAGAAAACAGTGTCCAAACTGTGGAGGAGACATATCAAATCTAAGATTAGAGCTGAAGATACCATGTGAGAAATGCATTCCAATACCTGACAAAGAGTTACTTCAAAGCTTACCATTAAATAATGTAAGGGAGACTAGGAGAAGAATACTTGAACTCCTAAAGAAGAATGGAACATTAAATAGATATAATAGAATACTTGAGGTGGAGGAGAAGGTTGACAGATTAAATGATCTCTTCGAAAAGATCAGTGGAAGCACATTATGGAGTGCTCAGAGAACATGGTGTAAACGGGCATTTGAAGGAAAAAGTTTCTCAATAATAGCTCCAACAGGGATGGGGAAAACTGTCTTTGGAATAATGCTTTCACTTTACATTGCAATGGAAAAGAAGAGAGCATATATTATTTTACCGACCACTCTACTTGCACAGCAAGTGCATGAAAAAATAGAGGAATATAAAAGTAAGTTAGATTTGAAAATAAAGATAAAAGCATATTATACATCGATAGCTGCAAGCAGAAAAAAGGATATTTTAAAACAAATCTTCGAAGAAAACTATCAAATTCTAGTAACAACATCAAATTTTCTATCAAGATATTATGAGAAAATGAGGGATAGAAGATTCGACTTAATATTCGTCGATGATGTAGACAGTTTCATGAAGACGTCGAGAAATGTGGAGAAAGTTTTGAAACTACTCGGATTAGATCAGGAGATCATAGAGCTAGGATATGAAGCAATAAATCTGAGAAGGAAAATTAAAAGAATTTATGGTAGGAGAAGGCTGAATAAAAAGGAACTTGAAAATTTAAACAAAAAACTTGAAAATATAAGAAAAAGGATAGAAGATTACAAAAGGAAGAATAAAATAGGAGTATTAATAGTTTCAGGAGCATCCATAAGGGCGCGGAGAACAAGAAGAATTCAACTCTTCAGAGAACTTTTAGGATTTGAAATAGGGGGGAGAATGGAGGGTATAAGAAACGTTGAAGACATGTACATAATGGCAAAGAAAGGGAACATCGCCAAACACGTCTTGAAACTCGTCAAAAAACTTGGAAGCGGAGGACTAATCTTTACACCGATGGATAAGGGAAGAGAATACATGAAGAAGATTACAGAAGAATTGGAGAAAAATGGAATAAAAGTTGAAAGCGTGGAAAGGCCTAGAAGAAAGCTATTGATGAAATTTAGAAAAGGTGAATACGACATCCTCGTAGGTATGGCATCATATAGAAGTCCATTGGCAAGGGGAATAGATCTACCTGAAAGAGTAAGATACGCCATATTTGCGGGAGTGCCGAAAATTAAAATAGCACTTAACATAGATGAGTTCAACCCCTTCAAAGCAATAGCCCTCTTAGCAAATCTAAGAGACTTTACAAAGCGGAAAAGTGAGAGAATAAAAATAGATAACAAGATTATCGAACTTAGAAGATATTCTTGGATGATCAATGAAAAGCAATGGGAAATGATAAGAGAAGCAATTGAGAAAAAAGTGAAATTGGAAGGATTTCTAGGCAAAATGCAGAGAATTGTCGAAGAAACAGTAAATCTCATAAAGAATATGCTGAAAAGGGAAGATGTGAGAAAAGGAATAAAGAAAAGCTCCTACTTAGACATTGAAGAAGGAGAGAAAGTATCAATAATAATACCTGACATAGTCGGATATCTTCAAGGAAGTGGAAGAACATCGAGACTATATGCTGGAGGAATCTCAAAGGGAATAGCAATAATAATAGTGGACAACGTTAAAGCATTCAACGGATTAAAAAGAGGATTAAAATGGTATTTGGAAGACGTTTCATTCAGCAGAGTAAATGAAAAGAGAATAAAGGAAACCATGAAGAAGGTGGATGAAGATAGAGAGAAGATAAGGAGGATGAGAAGAGGAGAAATTACAGGAAAGACGAAGGAAACTGTAAAGACAGCACTGCTAATAGTGGAGTCGCCGAATAAAGCGAGAACTATAGCAAGATTCTTCGGAGTACCGCAAAGAAGAGAGATAAATGGAGTTACAATATTTGAAGTTAGTACAGGAGAATACATTTTAAACATAGCATCAAGCAGGGGACATATATTCGACTTGGTAACCGATGAAGGATATCATGGAGTCGCAACCATATATGGAAAACTCGTCCCAATATATGGTACAATAAAGAAATGCAAAAAGTGCCATCAACAATATACAGACGACGTTAAGAAATGTCCTCTATGTGGAGGGCCCCTTGAAAACAGAGGAAAAATGCTAGATGTATTGAAAAGGATCGCTGGAGAAGTAGATTACCTTCTGATAGGAACAGATGCAGATTCTGAAGGAGAGAAGATAGGATGGGATTTATCGGTAATATTGTCACCATACACTAAAAATATAAGAAGAATCTACTTCCATGAGGTAACTCAAAGAGCACTTAGAAGAGCATTACAAACTCCAACCGGTCTAAACATCAAATTAGTTGAATCACAGATTTTGAGAAGAATAGAGGATCGATGGATAGGTTTCGAGCTAAGCGGAAAAGTACAGAGAAAATTTAATAGAAGAGATCTATCAGCGGGAAGAGTACAGACACCAGTACTTGGATGGATCGTTAAAAGAATGAAAGAATCGAAGAAGGAGATCATGGAATTATTCGAAATAACATTGGAAAATGGATTGAAAATAATATTAAGAATGGAGAAGATGCCGAAGAAGAAGATAAGGGAAATATTAAATGAAATTAGAAGATCAAAGATAAACATCATTGAAGTAGAAAAGCTGGAAGTTGAGAGAAAACCGCCACCACCATTCTCCACCGATACTATGCTCGAGGAAGCTTCACGAAAGTTAAAGTTTAGTATAAAGGAAACCATGCAATTGGCTCAAGATCTCTTTGAAGCTGGACTGATAACCTATCATAGAACAGATAGCATAAAAGTCTCAGCAATAGGAGTGAAGATAGCTCAAGAATATATAGTAGAGAAGTGGGGAAAGGAAAATTTCAAACCGAGAGTTTGGAGCAGAGAGGGGGCACATGAATGCATAAGGCCGACGAGAGGAGTTGATGCGGATAGATTGAGAAGTCTCCTGGCCTTAGGAACACTAAGATTACCTAAAAAGTTAACTGGAAGACATATAGCACTATATAATTTGATATTTAACAGGTTTATTGCAAGCCAGATGAAGAAGGCGAAAGTATTGAGAGAGAAAGTAAAAGTTGAAGTGATGAATATGAAAATAGAAGTGGAAAATGATGTGGAAGTATTGGATGCAGGGTTCACTCTAATACTGCCAATAAAATTATCTCAGAAAACTAAACCTGGAAAAATGAATATAAGAGAAATAAAGCATTGGAGGATAACTGGGAAACCATTATTCTCTGAAGGGGATATAATTAGAATGATGAAGAAGAGGAGAATTGGAAGACCATCCACATACTCGAAGATAATATCCACTCTACTTGATAAAAGATATGTTATAATGTCTCCTAGAAAGAAGAAGCTCATAGCGACAAGGCTGGGAGAAGAAATATACAAATATTTGAATCAAACTTTCAAGAAATATGTTTCAGAGGAGACTACAAGGAAGCTGGAAAAGATGATGGATGATGTTGAAAATGGAAAATTGGATTATATAACAATATTGCAAGACTTAAACGAACAGTTGAGGAAAATCTCAGAAAGCTTTAAAACTACTTCTTAAAGTATTCAGTAATTTTGATATTTCTAGAATTTTTCTTTAAAATACTCATACATTTCTTAGGGTCAAGCCGCTTAAACTCCAATCCCAGAGATAAGAGAAGGGGTTGAAGACCTTTACTGAGCTCCGGGGCTACTAGAATACCTCGAACCTCTTTAAAACCATATCTACGCCTCACCTCTGAAACATATTTGGAAAGTTGCAGAATAGCGGATTTATCTGCAACGCGTCTCTTCAACTCTAAAACCACAAGTCTACCTGAGGAATCTACCCCGTAGAGGTCTATGAAGCCGGGTTCAACATGTCTTTCAAAGTCGATGATCTTCAAGCCGGACTCTACAAGTTCAGGATGTAATCTCACAGCCTTCTGCATGTCCCGCTCACTCGCATATAGGGAAAAATCACCCTCATCGATAAGATTCATAGAAACCGAAAGGAACACTCTTTCTAAAAAGATGTCAACTATTTCATGAGGCTTCTTTCTCACAGCCCTCAACCTTAAAGATCCATTGATGAAATCCACATGAAACAGGCATCCTGGAGGCTGCCAATTTACAGGGGCAACATCCCATGGTCTATGAATTTGAAGTGAACCGTCAGATTTAATCATAATTATACGTTCCCCCAATTCAAGTGTAGATGAAGCTCTCCCTCTATAAACAACTCTACATGAAGCTATAATCAGGATTGTAAGCTTCTTCTCCAAACTACTTTTCAAGAAAGCGGAGACTTCACTTGGAGAGGGATCTGAGAGAAAGCGAATAGGAATCCTCAAGGAACCACCGTAAAATATAACTTAAAATTACAATTTAAATGTAGAGTCATCATGGAGAAGAAGAAAACTCTAGTGAAATACGAAGCAACATCAAGGGGATACGACGAGCTATACGGTGAAGAACAGAGGAAAAAATACTTCAAGGCATTATCAAAAATTAACTGTAAAGGTATGAAAATATTAGATGCAGGATGCGGAACAGGCCTATTGGAAGAAGAAATTCAAGGAGCATGCCTCTTAGTCGCTGCGGATTTTTCAAGGAACATGATAAGGAAGGCTTTGAAAAGGGTTAAGGGAAGATGGGAAGTGGAGTTGCTGATAGCAGACATAGAAAATCCACCCATAAAGGATGAAAGCTTCAACATCTTCTTTCTAATAACAGTAGTACAAAACCTTACAAACCCTATAGAGGCTATTAAGAAAATTGGGATGAAAATGAAAAAACATGGAATGGGAGTTATCTCCTTTCCTAAAAGAATCTTCAGTGAAGAAGAGATGAGAATGATCATCTTAAAGTCGGGTTTGAAAATCCATGAAAGAATAGAGGATAAAAATGTAAAGGACACTATTTTTATCGTATCAACTTGAAAAGGAAAATAAAATGCTTAACGAATAATATGAAACAGAAAGCAGATGGAAAATCAATAAAAATATAAATTGAAAATATGGGAAAAATTAAATTACTTATAGAAAGCTATAAATATTAAGAAGACAAGCTCAATCACGAATAAACGTCTAAATGTGAGGTAAGAATTTTGAGAAATCCGCCCCTAAAACTGTTAAGCCGAGCAATAAACACTAGAATTCACGTAAAACTGAAAAGTGGAAATGAATATAACGGAATTTTAGAAAAATGCGATAATAACATGAACCTCATAATAGTGGATGCTCAAGAAATAAATAATGGAGATCCCGTTGCAAGATATGGAAGAGTACTTATAAGAGGAAACAATATTTTATATATAAAGCTGGAAACACCCATCATTTAAAGATTATTAGAAGAAGGAAAACGGCAAAACAATAAGTTAAACTTAATCTAATAGGACAAACTTTAAATTAACAGACGAACAGTAAAAGCAACAGAAAATGATAGGTGCCAGGGGGATGGTTAAACACGGGGAGATAGTAATAGAGCAATTGAAACAGAAACCTGTAGAAGAACTCTTCACCGAAGTTGTAGAGAGAAAGGGACTTGGACATCCGGACCACATTATCGATTCATCTGCTGAAAGTGTAAGTTTAGCACTATCCAAATATTACATGGAAAATTTCGGTACAATTCTCCACCATAATGTAGATAAAGGTCTCCTAGTGGGTGGAAGAGCATCACCAAAATTTGGAGGAGGAAGAGTAGAAGAACCAATTTACATAATAATTGCGGGAAGAGCAGTAAATGAAATAATTAGAGATAAAGAGATCATAAGAGTACCAATTGGATATTTAGCTGTAAATGCCATTAGAAGATACATTAAAGAAAATTTTAGATTTCTAGATCCAGATGAACATATGATAATCGATTATAAAATAAGACCTGGATCAATGGATCTCATCAAAATATTTGAAACCGGAAACACAATGCCTTTATGCAATGACACTTCATTCGGAGTATGCTATGCACCGTTAACATCAACTGAAAGACTAGTATTAGAGACTGAGAGGTATCTTAACTCTAAAAAAGTTAAAAAGGAGCTTCCTGAGGTAGGGGAAGACATTAAAGTTATGGGGTTGAGGAGAGGTGGAGAAATAGAGCTCACAATAGCAGCAGCGATGATAAGTAGCTTAATACCCGACCTCGACCATTATCTAAGCGTTAAGGAAGAAGTTAAAAGAAGAGTAGAGGATTTAGCATCAAAAATAACTGATTTGTCAGTTAAAGTTAAAGTTAACACTGGAGACCAACCAGATAAAAATATTGTATATTTAACAGTTACAGGTACATCAGCAGAGAGCGGAGACGATGGAAACACGGGTAGAGGAAACAGGGTTAATGGACTTATAACTCCATGTAGACCCATGTCCATGGAGGCAACTGCGGGGAAAAACCCGGTAAGCCACATTGGAAAATTATATAACATTTTAGCTAAAATTACAGCCAATGAAATATATGAGGAAGTTGAAGGGATAAGGGAGGTCTATGTTAAAATTCTAGGTCAAATAGGTAGACCGATAGATCAACCGATACACATAAATGTACAGACAGTTTTAGAGCCTGAATATAAGCTGACATCCGAGATGGAAAATGAGATAAAGGGTATAATGAGAGAGCATCTTGAAAGAATACAGGAAATAACTAAGCTAATTCTGTCGAGAAAAGTTGACATCTTTTAACTCCTTAATTCTAACTTTTTTTATATTCTTCAAAGAGCATTCTAAGACGCCGTTCCTCTTCCAACTCTTTCTTTTGTTTAAGCTTCTCAAGAACAGACGCAACTAAACTTTCAAATCTATCTCTATCGACATATGGAAAATCATCCCAAAAGTTAATGTTTATCATGTCCCCTGAAATCAGGGGAATCATAAATTCGTCGAAAAGATCAAGAATATGGGGCGGTGGATTTATGGAGGAGACTATGCATTTAACACCTAACTTTGAAAGTCGCTTTATCGCTTCATAGTCTGCAATACTTAAATCATTAATATATATGGAGTCGCCTCTTGAAATTTTATATTTCTTCACAGCATTGTTTACATCATCAGAAGATAGATTTTTCACAGGTTTAAGAACCAGAAGATCCCCTCTCAAAAATTTGATGAAGAAATTACGCCAATCTTTCATCTTCAAATTTAAATTGGAGAGTTCACCTTCAAGGGAAGAAACAAGTAACTGGAGATCTCTAACTCTAGATTCTAAACTGGAGATCTCTCTATCCCTTCTAAGTTTAAATTTAGCTTCATCCTGTAACATCAGCATATTTTTTCTCAATTTTTCAATTTCACCCTCCAAAAAGCTAATCTTCTCCAATAAATTATCCCTTTGAAGAAGCAGCTTCTTAACACGCTCCTGTGCAACTTTAAGCTTCTCTCTCAACTTTTTAACAATCTCTGAATCATATTTAGGAGATTCAGAGATCTTAGATGCCTCTTCGCAGCTTTTAACCTCGGTCTCCAAAGATAAAAGTCTATTTATTGCATCTCTAATGTTGTAGCCCTTAACAATTAATGCACGCAATTCTAGAGTGGATATATGTGCAGCCCTCTCCCTTGCATGCGCCTCAGCCTGAACAAATTTATTTCTAAAATTCATGAAGGCTTTAACTGCAGCAGCTAAAGCATCACGCTCATGTGAATTTAAGGAAAGATGAAGATTAAACTCCTCCATATATTTATTCAAAATATTCTTCTTCTCGGAAACTGTGAGATTTCTTGGAGGATAGAAAACATGTACATTCAATATGGATGCAAGTTTAGAAACAAATGCTGGAGGAGGATGAACATCAGAGGCGATTAGGATAGGATTACCTAAATCTAGAATTGTGGAAAGAAGTTCACTTCTACTCCAATGGCGTCTACTCTTTATAAAGAGCAGTTTACCATAAAGGTCGAGAACAGCTACACCAGCAACTATACCTGGATCAACACCTACAATTAAATAATTTCCAGGCTTCTCCACATATTCAACTTCATCGCTTAAAGGTTTAAATATAAATTTTCTCGAATAAACTCTCTTAATGGAAACCTTAACATCGCTGCTTTTAACGGATTTGATAAGCCCTCTAAACGTATTTAGAGGAGAGTATACTATGAACAAACAATTATTCAATCCAAATCTATTTTTATTGTAGAAGACGTCAAAATCAATGTTATTGGAAGTAAGAATACTTTCAATTTCCTTTGCCACATTATAAATTGCAGTTTTAACTTTACGCTCATATCTATCCTCACTCATACCTCCTTCTCCAGGCCTTCTCTCCCTAGTTACGAAAATCTTAGTCTCGCCGCTTAGATACATAAGTTCGCATCCCACACCCATACTTGCTAATCTAGCTGAAATCTCTGCAGCCATTAGGGAAGAAAGTTTTCCACCTTTAAATAGTCCGAAACGCCTAGCAATATTTGGAAGGGAAATGAAACCTTTTGAGGGAGAACCAGTAACCTGTACGATCTTCACTTGGGGAGGAAGCAGCTTGAGAAACCTTAACAGGCCCCTAGATGATCCAAGCTCGAAAACATTATCCAATGCCAATATTTTCGGTTTATAAGTCCAGAGAAGTTTAATGAGCTTTCTCCTACTAACGTTAAGAAACTTTGAAATTATATTTTCATCCTTTAAAATAACAACTGCATATCTAGCTTGACGTGTACTTCTCGGAGAAGACATAGGCATTAAATCTACACCGATAACTTCGTTGACCAAGGGCTACACCACTATGAATAATTAGATTTAGGAAGCGCCGACAATAAAAGAAAAGGCATCCTTAAATTTTAATTTTAACCCGAAGCGGCGATTGAAAAACATTACAATGTTAAATATATCCCTTTTCAAAAGCCGCTCAGCACTTGGATGATATATTGAAACTGCTTGAGGCCAGTCGATAATAAGTGGAAGAAAATCCTCGGATACAATTACATTGTATTCTGAAAGATCGCCGTGAACGAAGCCTCCAATTCTATAAGTCTTCTTCACCTCCGTGAGGATAGATTTATAAAATGAAATTGGATTCGGAAGATAATCGCAAACATATAAGGGGTCACCATAAATGAAGGACATAACGACAACATGCCTATTATAAGTGTAAGGTTTAGGAACTTTAACACCAATGGAATGGAGATGCTCCAACACTTTATATTCATTCTTCGCAGCAATTTTAGCTTGGAACATCCATGGCAAATTATCTTTATCTTCAAGGTAGGATCTGAATCTCCGAGTTTTACGGAAGCTGATTCTACCCAACCTATGAAATTTAACGGCAACTCTCTCATTTACAGGTGTAAATCCCTCATATACATCGGCCTCTTTACCTATCCCTAAAGGTTTTCCTATGCCGATGATGAAGTCGGAATCGACGAGAGCTTTTAAGGCGAGACAGTCATAACCCCAATAAGTTAAAGTGTAGCCTTCATATGATACTAATCGTCTCATCAATAATCCTAAACTACAGAGCTTACTGAGAATTTTTGAAGCCAATTCGACTCTAACTCTAGCTTTACGTGAAACCACATCTATTGGAACATATTTAAAGGATCTCATTCCAGCTTCAATACTTCTAAGTAGCTTGAAATCCAAAGATGTCAACTGTTTATAAGCCTGAATTGGAAGCATACAACATGATATTGTGATCTATGAATAATAAGGGTTAGGTAATTTTAAATTTGACAAGTTGAAAAAGGGAAATATGGAATAAATGACATTTAAGTTAAAACGATAGGGATAAAGTTAAAAAACCATGAATAAATTTAAATACAATGGATAATAATTCACTGAAGGGAAGAGAAATGACATCAGAAATACGTGAAGAACAGGGAGTATTAATAGTGAGAGGTAAAAACGTAGTGAAAATAGCATCTGCATTATCATCTGAAACAAGAATAAAGATCTTGGAGTTCTTAAAGGGCAAAGAAGTTGATATAGGGCAGGTGGCTGAACTGATAAATCAAAGCAAGGCCAATGCAAGTGCACAGATGAGAATACTGGAAAAATATGGACTTGTAAAAACGACATATAAGCCTGGAAAGAGAGGAGTTAAAAAGGTTTGCACATCTAACATCAGAGAAGTTAGACTTATACTGGAGTAGAAGAACGCTGTAAACTATACTCCAATGCGGCTTTCACAAATCCGAGATAAGGTGGAGAAGGCTTTCCAGGTCTAGACTTAAACTCCGGATGAGCTTGAGAGCCGAGGAAGAATCTATGCCTAGGAAGTTCTACAAATTCTATTCTCTGTCCATCAGGGCTTCTGCCGGAAAAGATGAGGCCGTGACGTTGAAGAAGATCCCAATATGAAGGGTTAACTTCATATCTATGTCTATGTCTCTCATAGACAATAGTTTTACCATACAATTTATATGTTAGAGTTCCAGGCTCCAAAATTATTGGATGAGCACCCAACCTCATAGTTCCACCAAGAAAACGAATATTTCTCTGTTCTGGAAGGAGATCTATAACGGGATTAGCAGTTTCCGGATCGATCTCCGTACTGTTCGCATCGTCAAGTCCAACCACATTTCTAGCAAATTCTATAATGGACATTTGGAATCCAAAGCAGATCCCTAGGAAAGGTATGTTATTTTCCCTTGCAAATTTCACTGATAATATTTTACCTTCAGATCCTCTTGCACCAAATCCTGGAGGCACTAAAATGCCATCATACTTTGAGAGAATATTCAATTTTTCAGGTGATTCTTCAAAGATCTCAGTTTCAATCCAATCAATATTCACTTTGGTCTTCAATTTTGCACCTGCATGCTTCAATGCTTCATTGATGCTGATATATGCATCAGCCAATTTGGCGTATTTTCCACATAAAGCTATTTTAACTTCATGCTCATAATTTAAAAAGGAAGTGACAACACTCTTCCAATAGCTCCAATTAGGCGTATTGGATTTCAATCCAATCCTACTAACAATATAATTCCCCATTCCCTGCTCATCTAAAATTAAGGGAACCTTATAAATACAATCAACAGTGTAAGATGTAAATACAGCCTCTTCCGAAACGCTTCCATAAAGCGCTATTTTATGTTTAGCGGGATTATTTAAAGGAATGCTGCATCGAGCCACAATTATATCGGGCTGTATACCTATTCTACGAAGCTCATTGACGCTGTGCTGGCATGGTTTAGTCTTCTGTTCACCAGTCACATCTAATATGGGAACTAGGGCAACATGGACGAATAAAGTGTTTTCATATCCCTCCTCCAATCTCATCTGTCTTATAGCTTCTAGAAACGGTAAACTTTCAATATCCCCCACCGTTCCACCAACCTCTACAATAACAATGTCAACATTGCTTCTCCTCCCGGCCAAACGGATCCTCCTTTTAATCTCATCGGTTACATGTGGTACAACTTGTACACAGGCTCCTAAATAGTCACCTCTCCTCTCCCTCTCGATAACTTCTCTATAGATTTGCCCAGTAGTGATATTGTTATCCTTGGGTAGATTTATATCTAGGAAACGTTCGTAATGTCCAAGATCCATGTCGATTTCCCCTCCATCTTCTGTAACGAAGACCTCTCCATGCATATATGGATTCATGGTGCCAGCATCAACATTTAAATAAGGATCTATCTTAATGGCGGTGACGGAGAACCCTCTAACCTGAAGCATTTTTCCAATGGAGGCGGCGACAATACCTTTAGGGGGAAGCCTATTCAGCTTCCTTTCCCCACACTTGACAATACGCCTCCAGTTATGAAAATATATTTCACCACAATTACCACCACGCTTAACAAATTATATTAAAGGTGATATGGAAATAAAAATGATGCTAGAGGAAAACGTCATTTGGAAGCTGAGCTATTGGAGGCATCTTTCTCTTATGACTTGATCTTTTAATCAGTTCATTCACCCTTTCAACATCAGATAATGGAACATTTAATTTTGAAGCAGCTTCTTCACAGTTTAATTTTTCATCAACCAGTAAATGTAATATTGGATCTATATATTCATATGTAAATCCAATTTCATCTTCAGCCAACTGATCCTTCCATAATCTAGGACTACTCGGCTTACTTATAATTCTACTTGGAATGTTCAGATATTTAGCGAGATATCTAACCTGTGTTTTATATAGGTCTCCTATCGGAAGCAGATCACATCCGCCATCCCCATATTTTGTAAAATATCCAATTAATAATTCACTTTTATCACCAGTTCCAACTACAAGCCGCCTCTCATGATTAGCATAATAATATAAAATGCACATTCGAATTCTAGCTCTCAAATTTCCTATTGACAGTCTATCTATAGATTGAGAACTTGGAATACATTGCATACAACATGAAACTATCGGTTTAATATCTATAACATGATACTTTACGCCCAGCAGTTTGCATAGGGCAAGCGCATCATCAACATCTGATTTCGGGGTTACATCGGAGTCTGGTAAAAGCAAACAGAGAACTTTTTCCGAACCATAAGCCTTTACGGAGAGAGAAGCAACAACACTTGAATCTAAACCACCACTAACACCTAAAACGACGCCGTTAAAGTTGGATGGAAGTGAAATTCTAAGAAAATTGCAGATATGTTTCACGGCAAGTTCCTCATCAATCTCCAACATGGAGATTCCCTCAATACAGGTCACATCTATCATTTAATTAGAATAAAAATTTTGTGAAAAAGCTTGTCAACCTTGTCTGTTTAACTTTTGAAAATGGAAAGTTAAAGGTGATTATCATATTGTTTGCAGGTAGAGAAACATTGTAAACTGGAACTCCATCGATCCTATCAAAACAATGAATGGAATTATGGGAATGTCCATGAAGAACAAGCGATACTGGATTTTCCCGGATGATCTTCTCCAATCTTCTACATCCAAGTTCAGGCCAAGCTCTCGGATTTTCCCCTCTCAACGTGAGATATGTGGGAGCATAATGAGTGAAAAGGATTATATGGTCGCATAGATCATTTAACTTTTTAATGAGAAATGCCATTTTATCGACACGTCTTCTATAAATATCTCTAATATTTGGAACATTTTTAAGCTGCCACCTTGTAGGTCGATCTAAACATCCTCTACTTCCAATTAAACCTAGAGATAAATCATCAAATTTGAGGATTTCATAGGAGTCGTCAAGCCAAACAATATCTCCATAATTTTTAACAAGTTCATCTTTGACTTCATCGAACTCTTCGTTGCCGAAACATGCATAGATGGAAGCTGAAAACCTCCTTTTTATAATATCCAGAACAGGTTTAAGCTCTTGAAATCTACCTTTATATATTAAATCACCACACAAAATGAAGAGATCTACATTTTCCTTAACATTACTAAGAGAACGAATAAATAAATTTAGAAATTTTGGAGAATGAATATCTGAGGATGCCGCTATCTTAATGCCCTTCAATTCATCACTTCTCAAGCAATTTATTCAAAGGCTCACCTATAACTATGCCTTTACCTGGAACTATTTCGAAAGTATATATTGTCATATCCATAGGTGACCATCTCATCTTCCTAACATAAATCAACCTGTAAAACTTTTCACCAATCCTTTTAATCTCTAGAACAATTATACCTGAAGAAATGAATTCTTCAACTCCATATCTGCTCAGAGAATTTGATCCCGTCGGAATATCACATGTAACAACAGTTGTACAGCCAATTTCCTCCTCTAAATATGAAACAATCTCCCTAATATACTCTCTAACCCAGAGAAGATCTCCAACTCCTTGAGCCAGGGCAGATATGGGATCTAATACAAGTCTACTTATAGTTCTTCCCCTAAGATAACGTTGAATGTTTTTAACGAAGGCCTTCGACTCCTTTCCATGCCTAAGATCCTCTGTTCTCAATCTAATCTCAAAGGGAACGAACTGTCCAGACCTTATATATGGGTTAAAATTCCAGCCCAGATTTAAAGTTCCACTGATAACATTTGCAATCCTATCATCAAAGGATACAAATGCACATTGCTCACCATTCTTTAAACCTTGAAGGAGGAATTGAAGAGACATAATAGTTTTTCCAGTTCCAGTCTCCCCAGCTATAAGATAGGTTCTCCCCTTTATGAAACCTCCACCTATAATCTCATCTAGTTTAGGTATTCCAGTGGGAATTCTATCCAGCAAGATTACACCTCTCCAAAGGATATAACGAATACATAAAAAATTTAACTGTAAACTATTTATAAATAGTCATCGGCGGATGAAGAGAAAAAGTTGAAGAGCATTGGCGATGAAACTCGACGGGCGAACCGACGCCAAAATTTAAAACTGGAATCATTAGAAACGTAAAGGTTAAAATTAAATATAAAGAATTAAAGGGAAAAGGCCTATAATGTATGGAGGGAATGATTTGACCACAACTGTGATTGTTGGCGGATTCTTCGGAGACGAAGGAAAGGGAAAAGTAGTATCCTACTTAGCTTTAAAAGATAATGTGAAAATAGCTGTAAGAACAGGATCGGTAAATGCTGGACATACAGTGAACTGGAATGGGAAAACCTACAAATTAAGAATTATTCCAAGCGCATTTATGAATGAAGATTCAAGGCTTCTTATAGGTGCAGGTGCAAACATAAATGTAAACATATTCTTTAAGGAGATAAGAGAGACTGGGACAGAGAAGAGGGTGGGAATAGATGAACAGGCATCGATAATAGAGGAGAAACACATCCTCGAAGACAGGGGAAACAGTTATCTATCAAAGACTATTGGAACAACCGGTCAGGGTGTCGGCCCAGCAATAGCTGAGAGGGTTAGAAGAAAAGCGAAGTTGGCGAGAGATATTCCCGAATTAAATCCATATTTAACGGATGTTGCTGGAGAAGTTAACGAAGCCATAGAAAAAGGTGAAAATGTAATATTGGAAGGAACCCAGGGCACATTTCTCTCCCTATATCATGGAACATATCCATATGTAACTGGAAGAGATACAACGGCAGCTGCAATTTGCAGCGAGGTGGGAGTTGGACCCACAAAGATAGATGACGTATTAATAGTGTTCAAATCGTATGTTACAAGGGTTGGGGCAGGACCACTTCCAGGAGAACTGAGTTTAGAGGAAGCTGAAAGAAGAGGATGGCTTGAAAAGGCGACGGTAACTGGTAGAATAAGAAGAGCTGCACCATTTAACTATGAGCTGGCTAGAAAGGCTATAATGATAAATGGAGCTACACAAATAGCCTTAACAAAAATAGATATAGTGTTTCCAGAATGTAAAGGGATTAAAGACTATGATAAACTCAGTTTAAATGCTAAGAAGTTCATCGAAGAAATCGAAAATAAGTTGAAGATACCCGTAACCATGATAGGAACAGGTCCAGAAGCAGAGAATATAATTGATTTAAGAAGAGAGAAGATATGAGAAGGAAGTATCCCGAACAGCCAGTGATGAGTGTAGAGGGAATATTAGTTAAAAATGGAAAGATACTGCCAGTTAAGAGAAATTCTGAACCGAAATAAAGGATTCTGGTCAATTCCAGGAGGAATTGTTAATCTTGGTGAAACATTAATAGAAGCTGTGAAAAGAGAAGTTTACGAAGAGACAGGTTTGAAAATTAAAGCAAATATATTGGAAGACATATTTGAATTAACAGTTAGAGAAAGAGACAAAGTAAAATTTCACTATATCATAATTGATTATAGAGGTAAAATTGTTGGTGGAGAGTTAAAGGTATCCACAGATGCTGCAGATGTAAAATGGTTCGTAAAGAGCAGCTTAGAAAAATAAAAATTACACAAGTATAACTGGAAAGCTGATTAAAAATTAATGGAAAGGGGGAAATAAAGTGACATGTCACTCAAAGCCATAGAAAGCGTTGAATAGCACCTTGAAGGTTGCATGTGTCTGAGCCCTGAACTGCGGTCTAAATGCATAAAGAATTATCTTGCCCTTCTCCCGTTTAGCTTCTATTAAAGCAGGTTTTCTATATAGATTTTCTTCACCGATAAGCCAACCACTCTCCTTTACATCAGCCTCAGGATAAGTTATTGGTGCAGAGAACAATTCATTATAAAAGCTTGGCACTATTTGGAGGATTGGACTGTTATGGAAGAAGATGAAGGATCTCTTAGGCATGCCATAGCAGAGCGGATGCTCATTGTCAACTTCAACTCTGAGTATCGATCCTGGACAGAAGAACTTCTTCGGATCAAGATTTTTGGAAATGTTATTAATGGGTAGCTTAAAGTTTTCAATTGCAAATTCACAGCTTCTGTTAAATGCCAGCATCACTCCGCCATTATTCACAAACTCTTTTAGTTTTTCGACACCCTCCTTTTTAATGCCACTCATATATTCTGGAGGTATTGGCGGTAGTATAAATGGACGTTTAAATCTTTCAGAGAAAGCTTTCTCAATCGCCTCTTTACTTTCCCCTATAATTATTGCTGGAAAATCGTCGGCAAAAATAATTAAATCAACTTTCTCCGATAATTTTCCACTTCTAATATCTTCGTCTTTTATTATTTTGTATGGGAAGTTATATTGTTCGAGAAGCCATCTCGTCCAACCCTCATCCATATTTCCACCATAATATCTCTGGTAAATTCCTATTCGAAGTAGCTTGATCTTAGCCATCTTAGCTTTAATCTCGAAATCGATAGGTGTAATTTTTAGATGATATTCATCACTAACTTTTTTAAGCTCCTCCAAAATGCCCTTCTGGTCTGGAATATAGAAGGAGCCGGCAGGATAAATGTAACCATCCATCGAAAACTTCTCGAGAAGTCTTAAAACACTGTATCCTGAAAGAAGGAGACGGTTAACAGCAGCATATGCATCGTTGCAGCTGCAACTTATAATGTATCCATTCGGAGAATAATTGACATTATATTTTGGATATATCACTTCAGAAACCTTCTCAAATTCTCCTTCAAATTTCTCTTCAACTTCATCCACCTTTACACCCATATAGTCTGGAATTGTGAAGCTTGCAACATCATATGGCCTTAAAGGAGTCCCATCTCTAGCTCTAGTCCACTCGTTATCAGGATATCTCGTCTTTTCAAGAACATATTTTATGAATGCTCTTGCAGGCTGAGCTGTAAAGATTACATAGGTTCCTGCTGGATAAACCTTTCCATTAACTTTGAAATCCTTTTTGGCAACATGAACTTCAACATCTAGGTTTAAGAATATTTGTATGAGTTTTAGTGTTGTTAGTGGGTCGTGTTGGTTGTCTGTTGGGATTATGAAGGCGTATGGTGGCTCCATTAACCCCCTCTCTATATTTCTTTTCGCTTTAATGTACATGTTTCTTAGAAGCACTTCTCTAGCTTTGGCTGCTAGTTCTAGTGCTGCTAGGTTTGATGTTTTTTGTTGTTTTATTATGTCTTTTAGTCTCC
>QMRB01000008.1 GCA_003649185.1 Thermoproteota archaeon
ACAAACTATATAAGATGTGGCTTAACTGTGGAAAGGTATATGCATGGATAAGGCCAGCTACATGTCTCAGTTAGATTGGTAAAGGGGTTTCAATATTGATGCCGAAAATAATCTTCAACGCCACATATATGCCTGGAAGTGAAATAGTAGAGTTCATATTTAAAATTCAGAATACTCCCGGAGCAATACATAAAGTTTCAAGCGAAATGCCGGCCATAAAATGAACATTCTCTCAGGATTCCACCAATTCATAGATGATGGAAAACTCTTCTATGGTGCTTCTTCACTGATGTAACCGGTTTGAAGCTGAATCTCGAAGAGATTGCTGAGAAGATTAGGAGATTCAACGTAGTCTATGAAGCTAGAATTATAAGTAAAGGTATAAATGGACTGATGTGGATAGAAGCACTTTCCACTCCAATGGAACGGTGTAAGGGGAACCATATTGGAGGCCAAGTCTCTTGTGAAAGCCTTCGAAAAATTATATGGCATTTTCAAATTCCCCATTCGGAACAATACTATATGAGACATGGAAGAATATGAGAGAATAATGGAGAACTTCAAATTTAAAGGTTTAAAGGCACTCTTAGCAGTAACTTCACTTTTAATTCCCATGGACTGGGGTGGGAGGAGAGAATGCATATTCCAAGCTTCAGCAACATAACTTAAATTAAGATTAGATTAGCCAGAGATCTAAACAGATAGGCTAGCTGACTGCTTATAATGAAGAGTAGAAAAGAATTTCTAATTGATGGTGGAATCCTTCCACATCGGATAATGCTGTAAATCGAGTATGAGAAGAGAATTTCAACTGGAAGATTGAAGAATAATCTACTCTGCAGAGTACCATTAACGAAGAAGTATGGTATGGAGGATGCTATAAAACTGTAGCTGAGAAACTTTCCCAAATATCCCATCCTCCATATGATTAAAGCCCCAAACATGGAGAACATGTTTATTAAGAGGTTTGATTGAAATCCTCCATATAGGAGTAGATGGGAGAAGATAGTATTATTCCAGTAATTTAGAAAACCTATTGGAGATTGATGTCCAACAGTTCCCGCAGCAGCTGAGGCACCCTCCAACCCTCCTATGAGAAAACTCTTCAAAATATCGATGAATCCTGAGAAAACTAGGAGGATGAGGATTCTTCTCTCAGCCTTCAATGCAACTGTTAAACTCCTCCTCTCAAAGATTTCAGCCAATGGGAAGAAGAGAAGGGAGATATAGTATTGGGTGAAGGTCCATGGATGAGTGAAGATTGAGAGGGAGAAGAGGATAGTGGAGCATGCAAAAGTCAACTTGGATTTAGACTTTAAAGAATCGAAGAGAAGAGCCATTGAAAAATATATTAAAATTAAAGCTGTAATGTCGGCTAGAAAATAGGAGTACATGTTGACGGTCAACTTATAGCCTAGAGAGGTTAGGAGTGCTGAGAGTGAGGCGAAGAATTCATCTCCAGTTGAAGATTTAACTAGAAAATAGGTGGATAAAGTTAGGAGGGGATTGAGTATTAGGGGGAGAAACTTCACAACCAGCCAGACATCTAAATTAGTTAAACGTTTAAGCAGTAGGAGGAGAAGAACTATTATAGGTCTCGAACCGCCTGAAACTTTAAACGCATTGAGAAGATCTATCTCAGCCATTAAAGTATAGTTAACATAGTATTTTATGTCGACTCCTACAGGGAGACCAGCCGGATTAACCGTGGGAAGATATGGATATATGGCTGAGAACATTGAGATTAACGTTGAGAAAAATAATAGAAGCTTCGGATTAAATTTGAGTGGAAGAGCATCCTGAAAATTTAATTTTAAAATTGATGGGATGGGAAGCTTAAATCCATATGATAGGAGGATTGGAATCCAATGGTACATGAGAAATGTTGTGAAGATGGGGGTGACCTGCGCAAATACATAGTAGACGGAGAGCTCTAGCATTGCTAGATCTCCGAACAGATAATTCACATTTAACGGATATAGAAGTATCCAGTGGACGGCTGCAGCTGCTTCGAAGATGGAGAGGAGGAGAAAAAGATAGGTGAAGAATGTTCTCCAAGGCTTAAAAGCCTTAAAGGCTAGGATGATGTGGATAAATGAGATTAAGACTAAAGATAGGTTGAAACCTAAAAGGGGAAGAGTGAGGATGGCTAAAACGATTATGAAAAGATCTCTAAATTTTAACCTTCTAATCGTAAGGAAAAGGGAGAGGAGAAGGATTGGAATTAAAATTGAGTTAATGTTAAAGTTAATGTTGAACTCTGCAATTGAAGTCACTCTATGAACAGTGGGTCTATACTGGATTTTAAGGGAGGAGAAAAGTAGAAGGAGAGAGAGGAACAGTTGAACAGCAAGGATTAGAGAAACTGTCTTCTCAAACTTCAATCGAGACCACCAGCATATACAACGGTATGAAAGCAACATATTTATCTTTAAACTGGGCAGATTAAAAGGTTCTTAAATATTTTGAATGTTTTATGTCTAATGATAAATATTAAATATTAATGATGGATAATAGTAGGTTTGAGGGAAATTGACATGAATAAGGATCAAGCAGTAGGTGCTCTACTACTCGTCGGAGGCATAATAGGCATAATAATTTACGGTTGGCTTCTAATCACTTATCCGCTGATAATGCTCCAGCTAACCGCATTCATAGCTGTGGCAGCAGTTGGACTTATAATTGCATGGATAGGATATACACTTGCCACTACACCTCCACCGAAGCCGATGGAGGAGATAGAGAAGGAGCTGGAGGAAGAGCTTAAAACCCTTGAAGAAGAGGAGAAGGAAGAGAAAGAGAGTGAAACTGAGAAGAAGGAAGAAAAGGGAGAAAAGTAAAATTAAACTTTTATTTTACATTTTGATTTAAGTCTTGGAAAAAGAGGGGGATTTTAGAAGCGTCTTTCCCTCCAAATCTTCACGAAAATTACTGCAAGCAGTATGGCCATCACGATGAATATGCCGAGCAATATATACATTATCGGTATTAACGGTGATGGTGGAGGCGGCTTAACCTCCACGCTCACAGTGTTAGATTGAATATTATCCGCCTTTGCATAAACCGTGTAGACGCCTTCCCTTTCAAATGTAACTGTAAATGTAACCTTCCCATAGGTTGAAGTCGGCTTAGTCTCATATATCTCATCATTCAGATATAATGTTACATCTTTATTTGCTATGGTCTTTCCATATTGATCTACCACTACAACTATAAACTTCACTTTTCCACCCAACTCTACAATATTTTTATCAGCTGACAGTAGAACTGTTGTAACTATTTGCGGAGGCGGAGTGACAGTTATGGTTATATCATTCGACCTTTTAGTGTCTGCTTTTGCGAAAAATATGTGGACACCTGTCTTATAGAAGGCTATCTTAAAGCATGCTTTACCATTACTGTCGGTTTTATTTGTAGAGTAAAAGCTGTTATCCACATAGAGAGTTACCGTAACATTCGGCATAGGTTTATTAAATTGATCATAAACCGTCGCTGTTAAAGTTGCATTCTCACCTACAGAAACCTTATCCTTATCGGTTTCAAGGGTTATCAAGGTCACCTTGGAGGGAGGAATATACAGTTTAACATTTATCCATAAGGTTTCAGATATTGTATTATTGGCCACAGCATAAACGTAGAATTTACCTGTATTGGTGAAGGTTACATCGAAAACCGCTAAACCATCCGTATTAGTGGCTCCATAAGTGTTAAGCGTATCATTAACATATAGATATACCGTGATATTCGGCATTGGATCTGAAAATTGGTCTAGAACAGTCACGGTGAAACGTACAGTCCCATACTGATCTATCGATGTTGCATTGGCCGAAATAGCAACCGTTGTAACCGTGGAAGGAGGCTTTATAACAGTTATATAAATAGTGTTGGATTGTTTAATTCCAGCTTTAGCATAAACTTGGAAAATTCCTCCCCTATTAAAGGTTACAGTGAAACTTGCCACACCGTCAGATCCAGTATATTTAGAAGCTTCAAGAGTTCCATTAACGTAAAGTTTAACGTTTACACCACCCATCACATTACCATATTGATCTTTGACGAGCGCGGTAAATTTAACTGCCCCACCATAATTGATCTCAGTAGTATTGGCTGACAGTGAAATACTTGAAACAGAGGGAGGGCTGAGAATTTTAAATGTATGTGTATCGCTCTGTCCACTGCTTTGATCCTTAACAGTTATAGTGTAATCTCCAGTATCCCAATTGCTAGGTATACTGATAGATTTTGTAATTTTTCCATTCGAGTCAGCTGTTCCCTCATCAACCCATACAGTTCCCTTTGGACCGTCAAGTTGAAAGGCAACTTTTCCACTCGGCGTTGCACCTGTAACTGTAAAGGTTATGGTTTGTCCGAGATAATATGTTGATTTATCCGTTGTCACCTGTATGGTTGCTGAAACATTTTTTAAATTTAGGTTGAAGAAAACGAATGCAGTTAACGCTATAAGCGTGAGAAGAGAAATGAAATATACCCTGTATTTCAAGACTCAACCTCCTTAACCTGTGACTTGAAATGTGAATTGTAGGCCGCTGTTGTCAGCTATTATATTTCCACCCTTCGTCAGCCAATTGCTCCAAACGAAGATCTTAACGGTATATGTTCCGGTGTTGGCATTATCGGGAAGCCTATATCCAACACCCACGGAAACTTTTCCGTCAGGACCTAACTCATAATATGTAAAGCCCAAGAAGACAGGAGTATCTCCATACATTACCTGTACGATTAGAAGATACTTGGTGGGTGAGGTGAAGAAGTAATAGTACGGCCCTGAATTAACATAGTAGCCTATGGCCATCTCGACAGTTGCATTTATAAGAACAAGTTCACCCCTCGCGAATATGCTTTTGGGATTACCATATTGATCTGCAGTGGAAGCAGCAACTATATGCATTGGAAGATTCTCTGAAGGGGCCATATAACTTGCAAGCGAAGTGAAATATGTGTAAGCCAATGTTGAAACAACTATTACTAGTAGAGTTAGAAGAGCCAGCTTCTTTCCATCGAGGACTATAACGATCTCCCTAGGCTCATTACTGGACAATTTTTACACCAATATTATTTATAAGCCGTATAAAATATTTAAATATTAAGATAATTTGTTTTCCAATAGTAATTGTATTGACACTCTCCCGCTGAAGCGGGGAGATTCTCCACTTTCAGGGATAGAGGTTTTAGGCCACAGGCCAGCTCTACCCCCTCATGTGGAGTTAAGGGGCGTGTCAAGGCGCCTCCGTCCCCAAGCATGTAGCTTAGGGACAACTTGGCTATGTTGATGGCTCCGTTGAGGTCTGTGTTGTATTCCAAGCCGCAGTTAGGACATTTGAACAGCCCTTGGCTCACCCTTTTCCCCTCTTTTCCGCATCTATGGCATGTCTTTGAGGTGTTGTATTCAGGAATCACTAGAACGGGTATGCCCTCCCACTCGGCCTTGTATTTGATATATTCGGTCAGGCGGTAGTATGGCATTCGATTAACTATGCGGTTCAGGGTTCTCCCTCTATTTTTCTTGCGTATCCCCTTCAGGTTGCCTATGACTATCGTTGCCCCCAGCTCCTTAGCCCTATTTACCACTTCTCTGGAGATTTTGTGTAGAACGTCATCCACCCTTCTGTGTTCTTTCCTTCCAATTTGTTTAATCTTCTTTAGGAGCCTCTTCTCTCCGAGCCTCCGCCTAAGCCAATCGTAATGCCTCCTTATGCCCCTTACTTCTCTGCCGTAGAACTTTGGGTTCTGGACTTCCCCGTCTACTAGCTCCACTTTAGTTGCTATATTTCTGTCTCCTATGTCTATCGCTATTATTCTACGTGGATTAGGTTTAGGCTTCTCTACCTCCTTCTGGACTACTATGTGGAGCCACCACTCTCCGTCTTTTTTGAACAGCTTTGATTCGCATATCTCCATGTCTGGCTCTATCGGTCTATGCGGCTTAATGGCAACCCAGACGCCTCCCCGCCTACCCTTAACGGGAATCCTAGCCCAATACTCGGCAATCTTCGTATCTCGACGCTCAATCTTTAGCAAATCCTTCCTAATGGAGAGCGGGTACTCCTTCCCCTCCTTCACCTTCTTGTAGTATCTCAGGGCTTGTTGCTTGTAAGCCGAATATAGTGGGACATCCCTTTCCCCGCGCAGGAAGCGTTGAAGATTCTCGTACTCGGTCTCTAAAAGACGTTGCTTAACCCTGGTTAGATGCACGATTTTGGCCTTAACGGTTAACCTAGCCTTCATCGGAGCCGCAGACTCCGATACTTTAAACTTGGAAGCCCTATTTAAATTTAACCGCAATTCATCTCCCCACTAAAGATGGAGAGTTTTCTTGCGGTAGCTTTATAAAAATGGATTCTCATAATTGAGTTTAAGGTGAAAATATTTTGAAACGTACAATGGTTGTAGAATATTTGAGATGGTCTGCTCCTTTAAACATGAGGAAGTTTTCAGCAGAGCGCTGAATAGAATAAATTATGTGAAAGATGCATCAATGCATATCCATATGGAGCTGTGAAGAAGGGGAAATATGGAAGTCCAATAGTCCACGATCTATATATAGGCGGTTCAGCCTGTGTTGAGAAATGTTCTACAGGAGCATTATCCTTCAATAGAGCTGTGAAGCTTATAGAGGCTCTTATCGAAGTGAAAGTTAAGCAGAGTCAAGTCATGATAGGGAGAGAATAGTAAACATTGAGAGATTCTTCATAGTTAGGGAGGAGGTTAGAAGGAGAGATGATAGACTTCCTAAGAGATTTCTCCATGAACCTATGTCCAGCGGACTGTTCGAAGACTTAATTGTAGAGTTGATCAGATGCTCAACAAGTATTATGAGGTGAGAGGATGGAATCCACGTTTCGGAATACCTAGAGAAGGAAAACTTGAAGAGTTGGGGTTAAGATATGTTTCGGAAGATTTGAAGAGGAATGGTGTTGAGTTACTTGGATAAGGCCAGCTTCATCCCTGAAATTTTACCGCCCATAGATATATATAGAATGTTATCGGTGAAGCATTTATTTCTATAAATATTTCTCCCATCCAAGATTACGGCAGGCTTATTCATAAGCTCTACGAAAACTCTTTCAGGCAGCTGTTTAAATTCGTCATGATCTGTAACTATGATAGCTGCATCTGAACCTTTGAGAGCCTCCTCAAGAGATGTGAAAACTGCTCCTTTAAAGTTTAATTTTATATCTCCTTCAACCCATGGATCGTGAACATAAACTTTGAAGCCCTGATTTATAAGGCTATATATAAGTGGATATGCTGGTGAAAGCCTTGTATCAGACGTATTTCCTCTAAAAGCTAAACCTAAAACTGCAATCTTAACAGATTCAAAATGTTTATCTAAGTTTTTTAAAGCTTTCAGAAGCAGGTTTAATGCATATTTAGGCATTTCATCATTTATTCTTCTAGCATTTGAAGTTATGGGGAGATTAAGATCCAGTTGATCTGCAATCCACATAACATATCTAGGATAGATAGGTATGCAGGCTCCGCCAACCCCTATGCCAGGTATATGAAGATTACAGTAGGGTTGACTGTTACATGCCTCTCTTATCTCCATGAAATCTAATCCCATTTTTAGGCAGAGCTTGGATAGTTCATTGGCCAATGCTATGTTAACATCTCTATAGATTCCTTCGAAGAGTTTTGCAGTTTCAGCTGCCGTAGTGCTGCTCAGTTTTATTACTCCTCTCCTTGCAATCAGGGAATATAGTGTTGATATAATTCTAGTCGATTTTGGACCTATCCCTCCCACTATTTTCGGATAGTTTTCCTCTATGTCTTTCAATGCTCTTCCAACCATAACCCTTTCAGGACTATAGGCCAATCCGAAGTCAACTTCAACTTTCAATCTACTTATGGATTCTAGAAGTGGTTTGGCAAGGTTTATTGTTGTTCCAGGTGGAACACTTGATTCCAAGACCACTAAGTCGCCTCTCTTCAAGCCTCCTGCAATATTTTTTAGAGCGTCAATTAGGGCTGAAAGATCCGGTTCACCGCTATCAAGATCTATACTTGTTGGAACGGCCACCAATTTAATATTTGAAAATTTAGATGCATAAACTCCATCCGTAACGGCTTTGAACATTCCTGATGAAATGTAACTTTTCAGTATGGGTTGAAGGGAAGGTTCATCTCTAAATTCAAATCTACCTGAGTTAAGCTTTTCAACCCAGGATTTATTGACATCTACTCCTAAAACTTTTGCACCAGCCCTCAGCCATGCAGCTGCAAGTGGTAGACCAACCCTGCCTAAACCGTAAACTGAAACATTTAATCTACTCTTCTTTAACGCTTCCAGTAGATCTTCATTGGATGATTCTAGAAGGTTCATCTTGAGCACCAAATAAACTTTTTTTACCTAAAATAGAGTTTACTTTACTCTTTATAAACATTTTTCACATAAAAATCATGCTCCAAAAGAGATTGAAATATAAAGATATCGGTTTAGTATTGATATACACCATTATATTTTGATTCGAGAAGCTTAAAAACCATTATTTGGAGCAAATCATTAAACTATTAATTTCACATGTCCAACATATATTCAATGGTGATCCGATGAATTGGATGATGAAACCGGTTCTCATAATTGGAAATGGACCGGTTTCTGATCTCCTCGTTGAAAAGCTCATCGAGAAATATGCATACATATATTTTTGGGATCCATTTGAAAATGAGATTCCCCAATACGAGGAGATAAAAGCAGTGAGGAAAAAACTGGAGGAGATTGATGGAGGGGAAATGTTTCTCAGAAGCCCCACATCGATCTTCTACATAGTTTCAAATGGAATTTTAAAGGAGAAAAATGAATATGCATTAAACATTTTAAACAGAGTTTTCGAGGAAACATCGGATAGGAGAACTAGATTTGTGATGGGAACATATTTTAACGATTATAGAGGCGAGGAAATTGTAAAGGAAATCTATAAGCTAATGGAGAAGAATGGAAGAGGATACAAAACACTAATAGATCTCGGAGAAATTTATGGAGAGAGGGTTAAGGAGGGAATAGTGTTCAAAATTTTATGTAAATTTAAAGAAGAATGTCCAAACATAACTCTACCTATAAGTCCAAGAGAGAAGAGAAGCTACATCCACATAGAAGATGCTGTGGACGCATTGATAAAGACAGCTGAAAAAGCAGAGGGAATAGGAATTTACAGTGTGAAGGGATCTATAGTGGAGAATAGGCGGATAGTTAACAGGATAATAAGATTACTGGGCATTGAAGCTGTCTGCAATATAAAATTCACTAAGGGAGAGAAAGAAAAGAAAAATTTGAAAGCAAACTATCTAAGCTGGTTTAAACCTAGAATAAAGCTTAGAGAAGGATTGGAGAGAACTGTCGGATGGTTTGAATCCGAATATGGACCTATCCTTGTATGTCCAAATCACCATTTAAAATTCGATGATTAAATAAATCTGGATAAAATGGATTTAATGAACTTTCTAAATTCAACATCAATAATATAGGTTAACGCAAAATAGATTATTGAACCTAACAGAACACCTTTAAGGGAAACTAGTAGAGCATCATAAAACTTAACATACGATTTTAAACCTCCACCCCACAAATATAGAACAATAAACATTATGGAAGAAGAGAAAGCATATTTAACAATCTGCCTCCAAGGAAATGAAAGATTCAACAAAGACTTAGCATCAAAATAAAACTTTAAGAGAAAGGAGAAGTTAAGGAAAAATTTCAACGAAAACCATAGAAAGACGATTAAGGAGGGATCTTCAGATGATAATCCCATAAAATGCAGCATTAGAAAAATGCCAATTAAATATACGAGTCTAAAGAGTATTCTAATGGAAGGCACATAGAAAAGTCTACTTTTAAGATAATCATAGAAGGTTATATTATCTTTCAGCTCCACCCTCTCCGTTGCAATGAGACAGCTTGAATATATGTTTGAAAGGCAGAGAGTTACGGCTTGAAGAGCAGCTATGGCAAGAGCATCCGAAGAAACTGTATATGAACTTCTGAGAAGCGATAAAAATGATTTTGACATTGCAGTTGCACCGAAAGCCATGGGGAAAGCGAACATAAGCATAAAGCTAACAGCATCGTTCACATCTTTGGCGCCTCCACCACTTAAAAGCTTAGGGTAAAGAGCTGAAGCTAGAAAGCGAGAGTAAAGAACAACAGCTATCACAGTGTTAATAGCTTTAAAATGGCCGACTGGAACCGTTGACTGGAGAAGTAAAGTGACAAGCATAATATCTAAATTGTTTAGAAAACTCGGTATAAGACTATAGGCTGGAAGCCATCCAAGCTTAACCCATTTAACTGAAAGATCTCTTCTAAATTTTTCTGAAAATTCCCCTCTCAAAGATAATGCAAGGAATAAGGCATACATATATCTAGCTATAATATGTGATAGTAGGGCTCCTGGAAGACCATAATTCTTCACAACTACAAGAAAGTAGCCTGCGATAAGCTTAGTGGGCTCTAAAATTAGCTGTCCATAACCAATATATTGGGGTGCTGCTCCCTGAGCCAAAGCTGTAAGAGTATTGCTAAAATATTCAGCAGGAATCTGTATAGTTAAAATGGAGATAATTAATGGTAAATTATCTTTAAACCCGGAAGATAAAACAATATTTGGAGATATTATGGGAAACAGGAGAACTGCAATTAACATGAGAAGAGAGTTTAAGAAAAATCCAGTCCTACCAACTTTGAAACCTCTTCCAGTATATCTTGTCAACCAATAATTTGTGATGCTGGAGGGAATTATGAAATATTGGAGGAGAACTCCTAGAAAACTCCATAATCCAAACTCGGATTCGCTAAGCCTCCTTGAAGTCATGGTTATAAACATCATGCCTGTGAAGACGCTTATCAAGTTGGAAATGAAGTTGACTAGGCCGACGTATCTTAGACGAATTCTTCTTCCATTCATTCCGAAACCTCTGCGGAAACTTATTATAATTATAATAAGTTAAGGTAAGTTAACTTTAATTATACGTTGTGATTGGGGCGCATGAGCATGGAGAATTACAGTATCATCGCTGAAATTTTAATAGCATCATTCCTATCAACTTTCATTGCAATGCCCATTATAATGAAAGTTATGAGGAGATTGAATATTCTTGGAATAGATGTCCATAAGCCTGATAGACCTGATGTACCTGAGATGGGTGGAATAGGCATAATACTTGGAATAGCTGTGGGAGCTTTCATAATTTATGCTTGGACTGGAAATTCAAAGTATTTGGCATATATATCCACAGTTAGCTTTGTAGGTTTAATCGGATTGATAGACGACCTCTATATTTTGAAAGCCAAAGTTAAGACTATGCTGACCATTATGGGTTTTCTTCCACTTCTCATATTTGCAATTCAATATCCCAGCCAAATAGTTTTAGGTAGACCTGAACTTCCATTTATAGGTAGGCTTAGACTCACAATTATTTATTGGCTTCTCTTACCATTTGCAATAGCGGTTCCAGCAAATGCAGTGAACATGATGGATACATATAATGGGGTTATGTCTGGAAGTGTAGCTATAGCTTCATCATCCCTTCTCATATCCTCCATAATATTGGGAAGATGGGATTCAGCATATATGTCGGCTATACTTTTAGGAGCAATCTCAGCATTCTATTATTATAACAGGTATCCTGCAAGGGTTTTCGCAGGAGATGTTGGAAGCTTATCGGTGGGTGCAGCGATAGGAGCAATCTCAGTTCTAGGAAGAGTGGAGATTATAGGTGTAACCGTCTTAATGCCATTTATAATGAACGCTTTCCACTCCCTCTCAAGTTTAGGTGGACTTTTAGAGAGGAGAGAGATTAAGGAGAGACCTGTAATAGTTGAGGGGGGAATTTTGAAGGCTAATGTGAAGAAAGGAGCACCTGAAACACTTGCAAACTTGCTTCTCAGAAAAGGGGAGGCTACAGAACTGGAACTGATAAATGCATATCATCTATTAGCCCTTATAGCTGGACTTCTCGGAGTGATAACGGCTATACTGATGAGAGTGAAAATATGAGAGTTTTTGAGAGAGTAAAGGAGTTGGCGCTAATAATGATTATAGCTTGGATAAGCATGATAATAATGCTTATCATAATAGATAGATTTATAGTTCCGATTACACTGATGAAAAAAGGATATATGATGCTGCTGTTCGAATCGCTGTTGAAGATAACTCTCTCAAGTATTATTGCAGTTGGATGGCTTTATCTATGGAGAAATCTCGTAAAGAGATATATTAAAAAATTCGGTGGAAATTAGTGGAGAGGTAAACCTTCCCTCCACCTCTTCTCAAAGGCATCTAGGAAAACGCAGATCAACCCTCTATTCTCAGTGTAATGCGGCCTATAAAGTACAGGTTTCCAATATCTCTCCTCCTCTTCGGCAGCCCAAATCAGGAAGAGAAGTTTACTTTTATCGGCAATTGTACCTCTCGTCGGATACCACTTTTCAGGTGCAATTCTCACCTTAGCACCCATCTTGAAAAGTTTTTCAGCAATTCTTCTAGATTGAAGAGTGGAGGTACACATTAAAACTTTAACGCTAACTCCACGTTTCAAAGCATTCTTCAAGTAGGCTTCAACTTTAGGAAACCATGAGAAAAGCTCTGTGAATATTAGAAGCTCCTCCACAGCATTGGAGATTAAACTTCTAGTCTTCTCCTCCATTTCATATAGATCTTTAAGGGGTTGGAGGAGAATTCCAGGTTTAATTCTAAGCCTATGCTTATAGTAAAGTTCCTCAAGTCTCGGTTGCAGAGAGCTGAACATGGCATTTATATCTGAAATCTCCTTTGAAAGAAGTTTACGTCTATATTCAATGTAATTTTGAAATGCTTCCTTAGGTTCAACTGCTTCAAATCTTCGAGGCCGCCCCCCAATAACCTTAACGAAACCCTTCTCCTCCAACTGCTCCAAAATTCCATAAACTCTTGGAAGCGGAACCTCGGAAAGCTTGCTTACCTCTTCAGCAGTCAACTCAGCCTTTTCAAGCAATGCTAAATAAGCTTTAGCCTCATACTCGGTGAGGCCGAGTGATTTAAACTTCAAAACCAACTCGTACATAACATTAAAGTATATGGTGAAACTTATATATCATAATTTTCACTCGTTTTATGTAAAAAACAGTTAAATGGGATTGGGCATGCTAATATGGCTTGAAGCATTAACACCTAAACAGGCTTTACTAATGATATCGATTAAAAGAGAACTTGAAAGAAGAGGTCATCACTGTATAATAACAACTAGGAGACATGACTATACAGTGGGAATCTTCAGAATATGGGGGGAGAAGCCGAAAATAATAGGGAGATATGGCGGTGAAACATTATATGGCAAGTTGAAGGCAAGTCTAAGCAGAAGCATGAAACTTGCAGAATATATTGGAAGAAAGGAGAAAAGGCCAGAAATACATATATCCCTCTCCTCTCCAGACGCTTCGAGAGTGGCTTTCGGATTGAGAATACCCATAATCCTTTTAAATGATACGCCCCATTCAACCTACGTTAATAGATTGACGCTTCCCCTAGCCGAAAAAGTTATAACACCTAGGGCGATACCTAAAAAACTCTTCAAATATGCCGTAGAAGAAGACAGGATAATTCAATATAATGGTGTAGATGAAGTTGCATGGATAAGAAGATTTAAACCAAATAGAAAGGTTCTAAGAAAACTTGGATTGAGAGAGAAGGATAAAATCATAGTAATTAGAGGAGGAGAATTTAAGGCATCATATTATCAGAGGAAAGGAAACATCATGGTTGACAAGATCATTGAAAAATTAGAAGAAGAAAACGTAAAGATAGTCTACTTTCCGAGATATAGGGATGAGATGGAGAGGATGAGGAGAAAGCATCCAAAAATAATAATTCCGATAAAGGCTGTGGATGCTCAGAGTCTAATGAAATTTTCAACATTGGTTATAACTGGAGGAGGAACAATGGCTAGGGAAGCGGCACTTATGGGAACTCCATCAATATACTTATTCCAAGCTGAATTACCTGTAAACCGCTGGTTGATGGAGAAGGGCTTTCCAATTAAGAGGATTACGGATTACGAGAAGCTTATAGATTACTGTATGAGAATTTTGGAGAATCCCGATAAATATAAAATAAACACTTCGAAGATTCTCTCCAAGCTTGAAAGCCCAATCCAACCTATAACAAAATTATTGGAGGAATAAATGTGAAGAAAAAATTAAATGTTGCAGTTATAGGATGCGGATTCTGGGGTTGGAATCATCTGAGAGTTCTAAATGAAATTCCAGATGCAAATCTAGTGGCAGCAGCAGATATAAATTCTGAAAGGCTTAGAATAATAAATGCAAGATACAACGTTAAAACCTATAGAGATTATAAAGAAATGCTTGAAAAAGAGAGCTTAGATGCCGTAACGATCTGCACACCCTCAAACACCCATTCCAAGATAGCTCTAGACGTAATACATTCAAATGTACATTTATTAGTGGAAAAACCTATGACGACGACTGTGAAAGAAGCAGTAGAAGTTGTTAGAGAAGCTGAGAAGAGAGGACTTAAACTTTTAGTTGGACATATAGAGAGATATAATCCAGGTGTTGAAAGGGTGAAGAAACTAATAGAAGAAGGAAGGATAGGTAAACCAGTTTTAATTTCGTCGAGAAGAGTTTCACGGTGGCCTATAAGGATAGGGGATGTAGGGGTGATAAAAGATCTCGCAATACACGACCTTGACATCATGAGATATCTTACAGGAAAAGAACCTACAGAAATATATGCGATAGCAGGAAGCATACATCATAAATATGAGGATTATGCGCATATCACCCTCAAATTCAATGGAACACCCACAGCGTTTATAGAGTCAAATTGGCTGACACCTAAAAAGATAAGAGAATTAAATGTTACGGGAAGTGATGGAATGATAACCTTAAACTACATTACACAGGAGATTAAAATAGCCGATTCGGAAGGCACATATATACCGTCGGTGAAATGGAATGAGCCTTTAAAAAATGAACTTCAACACTTTGTAAACTCGGTTCTAGGCAGAGAGAAACCTAGGGTAAATGGAAGAGATGGAGCAATAGCAGTATATCTCTGTGAAGCAGCTTTAAGATCTGCCTCCACAGGGAGGCCGATGAAAATAAAACTTCCATTATAGGTGAAATATGTTGAAAGGTGTAGTTCTCGCAGCGGGAAGGGGAAGTAGATTAAACCCTCTGACGAGAACTAGACCTAAGCATCTTCTACCAGTAGCAGGGGAACCCATGATAATACGCGTTGTCAAGGAACTTAGAAAGGCAGGGATAGGTGAAGTGGGCATCATAGTTCACTATCAAAAAGAGAAGCTTATGAAGATGATTGGGGATGGAAGAAGATATAATGTTAAAGTAACATATTTAGAGCAGAGTGAGATTCTTGGAACGGCACATGCCATAGGAGAAGCAGAAAACTACATAGGAGATGAAAGATTTCTAATAGTATATGGAGATGTAACGGTGAAGAGTAATGTTATTAGAAAAGCTTTAAAGCTTCACCGAGAAAAAGAAGCATCAGCAACCATAGTGTCCGTACAGGTTGACGATCCCTGGAATTATGGTGTATTCGAAATAAATGACGAAGGAATGGTTAAGAGAATAGTTGAGAAACCCGAGAAGGGAAGAGAACCAAGCAAATGGATAAACGCTGGAATCTACATTGTGGAGGGAAGAAAAATTTTTAGAGCTGTGGATAAAACTCCCAAATCCCAGAGAGGAGAATACGAATTCACAGATACATTGCGAATATTGATAGATGAAGGGGAGAAGGTGATTGCATGTAGACTGAGCGGAGACTGGTGGTTTGACATTGGAAGACCATGGGATCTATTAGAAGCAAATAGAAAGATTATGCTGGAAGAAGTGGAAAAAGGATCTTGGAGAAGTGGAGTGAAGCTTGGAAGAAACGTCAAAATATATTCTAATGTGGAATTGAGAATGCCGGTCATTGTAAATGATAACTGTATAATAAAGGAGGGAGCCATAATAGGACCATACACGTATTTGGGTAGAGGAGTTAAAATTGGAAATGGAAGTGAAATAAAAAACAGCATAATACTTGATGAAACGTGGATAGGATCAAACTGCACAGTTGAACATACCATAATAGGAGCTAACTGCACAGTTGAAGGACACGTCCATTTTAAATGTAGAAATAGAGATGAAAGCAATGTTTTCATGAATATTAAAGGCGTGAAAATTGATAGTGGAAGAAAATGTTTAGGTTCAGTGATCGGAGATTTAAGTTTTATAGGTTACGCATCTATAGTGGAGCCTGGAATGACAATTTATCCCTCAAGCTTAGTGATGAGGAGAAAAATTGTTTATAGAGATGTGGAGGGATTTTACTAGCCACTCTCCATCAAATGCTTATATTCCATCCACAGTTCATCCACATGTCTCTTTAGAAGATCAATCTGCTCATCACTGATTTTTGAAAATCTTCCCTGAAGTTTTAGATAATCCTCTATCGGCTTCCTCTTAGACTTATCCAATAAACTTTTGCTTACACCGGTGAGCCTGAAAACTCCATTCTCAATTTCATATAGAACCCACATGCCGGTTAGAACGGCTAACCGTCCAACTTCAATAGTTTTATCGCTTGGAAATCTCCAACCAGTAGGGCATGGAGCATGAAGATGAATATATTTAAATCCATTAATTTTCGCTGCTTTTCTAACTTTTGCAATGAAATCGAGAGGATATGCAATCGAAGCTGTAGCAACATATGGAACTCTATGAGCAGCCATAATTAATGGAACATTCTTCTTAAATTCAGTTTTACCTCTCCAAGTGGTGGTTGTCCAGGCTCCATATGGGGTTGCACTGCTCCTCTGTATACCTGTATTCATGTAAGCTTCATTATCATAGCATATGTAAATTATATTTTCATTTCTCTCCGCAGCGCCACTTAAAGCTTGAATACCTATGTCAGCTGTTCCTCCATCACCAGCCCAAACTACAACTTGAACATCCTTTTTCCCTAAAGCCTCGAAGCCGGCTCTAATACCAGATGCAGTTGCAGCTGAAGCTGCAAATGCTATGTTCAATACTGGAACTTTGATAGCGCTTTTAGGGTATGGTCCTTGAATAATAGAAGTGCAGCAGGCGGGAACCACAAGGATGAATTTGCCTTCCAATGCTTTTCCAAGCATTCTTAAACCTATCGAGGCTGGACATCCAGGGCATGCAGCATTACCTAGAAGCACATATTCCTCTAAAGGTAAATCTCGAATAGAGATACTCATCTAAACACCTCCCTTCTAAGATTTATCCAAATGGGTGGAAACTCGCCGACTCCGCTTTCAATGATATGGTAAAGCTTTCTTCCCATCTGGATGAAGTCTTCAACCCTAATATCCCTTCCACCTAAACCTGCAATGAAACCTTGAACAGGTATATGGAGATCGCTTAAAGCCGATTTAATTTCTCCATGCATTATTCCTCCAAAACCAAAACTGTAATCCCTATCCACGACGCCTATAATTCTTTTATTCCTACAGATATCTCTCAGCTCTTCATATGGGAATGGTCTAATAGTTCTAAGTTTAACTGCTCCAATATTATATCCCTCATCCCTCAAGATGTCAACTGCATCTTTAGCATCACCAGCTGAGGAGCCCATACAGATAAGAACAGCATCTGCATCACTACATCTGTAAGGCTCTATAAGACTATCATAATATCTACCTGTTATTTTTCCATATTCTCTGCCAGCTTCAACTATGATTCTTCTCGCATTACCCATGGATCGTTCAATTTCATATCTGAATTCCATGAAGTTTCTGGGATAAGCGAGATTACCGTGGGTGAGAGGATTTGCTGGGTCGAGGATGAAGGGAAGCCTTCTAGAGCCAGGTGGAGGAAGATAACCATCAACATCGGATTGATTGGGAATTGATACAGGTGTAGCAGTATGTGATAAAATGAAAGCATCCAACGTCACCATTACAGGTTGAAGAACTTTTTCATCTTCACTGATTCTAAATGATTGAATAGTTAGATCTAAGACTTCCTGATTATCCTCGGCGAAAAAGATAATCCAGCCGCAATCTCTATGGGCTAAGACATCGTTATGCTCGCTCCAAATCGACCATGGAGGAGCAAGAGCTCTAGTTACAACTGCCATCACCATTGGAAACTTACCTAGACCAGCCCACCAGACAACCTCCGACATATACATTAATCCATGAGAGGAAGTTGCTGTGAAAGCCCTTGCACCTGTAGCTGAAGCTCCTATACATGCAGCCATAGCGCTATGCTCACTTTCAACACGAATATATTTTGCGTTTAGCTCTCCGTTCTCAACGAATTGAGCAATTTTCTCAACGATGGTTGTTTGAGGCGTAATGGGATATGCGGCAACCACTTGTACTTTCGCCAATTTAACGGCATTTGCAACGGCATAATTGCCAGTTAAAACTTTACTTACACCCATCTCTACTCCTCCCTAACCATAGTTATAGCTTTGAAAGGACAGATATCTGCGCATATTCCACACCCTTTACAATAATCATAATTTATTTTAACGGTAAGTTTATCTTCACCAATCCTTTCAATTGCACCTTCAGGACAGTAAAGCCAACACATAAGACAGTGTTTACACTTCTCCTGATCAATTATAGGTTTAAATGACCTCCATATGCCGGTTAAACCGGCTGCACCCTCCTCAGGTTTCGAGACTGGAATTATAAGTTTAACCATAATTTAACCCACCTTTATAGAGTTATAGGCTATTCGAGCCGCTTCAGCGTTAAGTTCACCTATTCTTCCACTCCAATTCGCCTTTATAGAATTCATAACGGAATTTAAGGACACCATTCCTGTAACTTTGGCTATAGCTCCAACCATAGCTGTATTCACTGCAGGAAAACCGGCAAAGTATAATCCAAGCTTAATTGCAATGCCTGAAGCATCTACAACTGCAACTCTAAAACCTCTAAAATCGAATTCTTCAGGTCCTTTAACGCTGTTAAAGATTAGAAGACCATTCTTCTTCAATCCTTCTGAAACATCTAAAACTTTAAGAATTTTCGGATCGAAAACTGCAACCACATCGGGATTGTATATTTGGGAATGCCTTCTTATCTCGGAAGAAGATATTCTTGCAAAAGCAGATACAGGGGCACCTCTCCTCTCGGCACCAAACATGGGGATACTTTGACCCCACTTCCCCTCTAGAAATGCTGATTCTACGAGAATTCTTGAAGCTGTAACAACGCCTTGACCGCCACGACCATGAAATCTGACCTCCCATAAATCGGGCAAAGAAATCCCTTAAAAAGATTAAACTTAGCAATGTAAAAATCTTTCCTTCAACAGTTAAATACATAAGATTTATTCAGAAGAAGATATAGAGGAGAATGCGGCGGCGGTCGTCTAGCCTGGACTAGGACACAGGCCTTCCGAGTCTGTGACCCGGGTTCAAATCCCGGCCGCCGCACCAGCTATACATTAAAATATGAGTTGAAAATTTCATCAAAAATAATAGAAATATCAACATCTTTACGATAATTACTTAACTAAATTTATTCGAATGTACTGTGATTAAAATGGAGTTGAGTGAAAATTTAAGTAAATCATGGGAGTTCATGACCAAACTAACAGAGAATATAGGCAACTTGATAATTCTAATAATTTTAAACATCATTCCAATAGTAAATTTCACTTTATGGGGATATGCTGCCAGAATTGTAAGGGAGGGAAGAAGATTGGATAAGCCTCCAAGGATTGAAAACTACGTCGACATGTTTATAGATGGACTAAGAGTTCTCCTCGTCATCCTACTATACATGGCAATTCCCCTAATAATAGGATTCATAGGATTTTTAGGAATAATTATAGCGGTGATTTTAGGTTTTATACTTCTAATAATTGGAGCAATGGGAACAATTCACATGATGAAAACTAATAGTCTCCCAAAAGCCTTCGCAATATCAGAGATACTGAACCTCATAGGGAGAACTGGATGGGGAAGATATATTGGATGGTTGATAACCACATTTATAATTTCAATTATAATTTTAGCTATAGGTTCAATCCACTGGGTTATAGCTGGAATTATAGGTGTATTTTACATAGTTTTCTTGGCTAAAAGCGCCCATTACATATATCCAGAGGAGGAAAATGAAGCGAAAAATCTAACGGTTAACTGAAACAGAAAAGTTTAGAAAAGATTAAAGAATAGAGTTTGAAGGGAAAGGAAATGAATAATAAATGGATGGAGGAATTTCCAGCCCTAAAAAAGTATAGGATTTATCTTAACACTGCCGGTACAGGTTTACTTCCAAAGAAAACTGCAAGGGAAATAGAGGAGTTCACTGAGAAAACATTGAGAAACAATTGGGAAAATATGGAAAATGAACTGGTGAAACCGGCTAAGAAAGAGATCTGTAAACTCATAAACTGCAGTGAAGATGAAGTCTCCTTCAGTGTACAGACCACTGACGGATTGAAAAGAATACTTTTAGCCTTAAATCCGAAGCCAGGAATGAACATTGTCGGTGTAGATCTAGAATTTCCATCCATATCGATGGGAGTGAAAACTTTATGCAGAAATTTTGGATGCAAAGTAAAAATAATAAGGCATAGAAATGGAGTTTACTATATCTCAGACTTCGAGAAAGCCATAGATGAGAATACATTGGCAGTCGCTATAAGCAGCGTTCAATGGATAAATGGAACTATGATAGATCTTAAAGAAATCAGTAGAATTGCACATGAGAAGGGGGCATTGGTAATAGTGGATGGGATACAGCATGTTGGAGCGGTAAAATTGGATGTGAAAGAGACAGATATTGATGCTATGGCTGTTGGAGGAGAAAAATGGTTACTTACATCTAACATTGGATCGGGATTTATATATGTAAAGAGGGAAATAATGGACCGTCTTAATCCACCGATCTATGGACTATTAAATTTTGAAGAGCCATATGGAGGATGGGGAGAATGGTGGCCGCTGAAGGAAAAGGATCTGTGGAAACCGCTAAGAATTGCAAGAGACGTATCTAAACTGGACTGGGGAGGAGGAAAACCATACATTCTAATAGCAGCATTGAAATCATGTATAGAATATATTAACGATCTAGGTATTGATTGGATAGATGAACATAACAAGAAGCTTAAGCATAAGATTCTTGACGAGGCCTTGTCAAGGGGATATGAAATAGTCGGATTCACAGAGGATAAAAGGTTATGGTCATCCATAACCACCATCTCTCTCGGATTAAAATATGAGGACGAACTTAACCTAGCTAGAAAATTGAGAGAGAAGAAGATGATGATATCATATAGAGGAGCTGCAGGAATCGGGGGAATAAGAATATCGCCACATCTATACAATGAGAAAGCTGAGATTGAAACATTAATGGAAGAGATGGAGAAAATTAGAAGAAGATTAAATAAAAATTAAAACTAATTTAAATTTAATCTTGCCGATGAACATTTAAACGTAAAAGGGAGAAGGAATGAGAAGACCCTACTATGGAATGGAATATGGAAAAACTATTAGAATACTTACGTTAATAGCCATCTTCAATTTCATATTGGGCTACGACACGCCTATAGCAACCTTAACAGGTGTAGCAATTCTATTGTTAATTACATATCTTTATCTATCTTCAAAGTATGGCAGAAAATTTCTAATTGAAGATATTAAAAAAATGTTGAATTTCAAAGGATTTAATAGAATATTAGAAGTAGAAACTGGATATGGATTCATAGCTATCGAGTTGGCTAAAAACTTGGAGAAGGGAGAAGTTGTAGGAGTGGACTCAACTATAGGAAGAGTAAGAATAGCTGAAATGAATGCTAAACTCGAAAAACAGGAGGAAAAAATTAAATTCTTGAAGATGAATCCAGAGGAATTAAAATTCAAAGAAGAAGAATTTGACATTGTAATTGTTAATTTAATAACAAGCCGAATACCAGAGGAGAAGAGAAAAAGAATAATCTTGGAAATGTATAGGGTGGCGAAAAGAGGGGGAAGAATAATAATAGCTGATACATCGGTGGAGAAATATCTAGAGGTATTGAAAGAAAAAAATGCTGAAAATATTTTAGAGATTCCGCTAAGCTTAAAGACTAGAATCTGCTTTTATGGACGGCCCAAAGCAGTTATAGTTGAAAAGAGATGAGAAACTTAAAGAACTTTTGGAACTTAAAAGCAGCTATACTTGAAATACCACTATTCATTCAATCCAACATGATCTTAAAAGATGGCTATACTGGAAGTTTTTATAACGTTTGAGAGGAAATATTGCAGTAATGTGTTAGAAGTTCACCTATAATTCTCCTCATCATCTTCATGGCTTCAGGCGGCGTAATGTTCAATGCATCGCAAGTATACTTCCAAGTACTTCCCTGTAATATTTTAACTATTAGTAGAAGTTCATCTTTTTTGGAGAGTTTAGGCCGCCTATTTGGATCATCATAAAAGTAGCATTTGGCAAGTTCCAAAGCGCCATCTACAACTCCCTCAAGAGTCATAGGTCCCCAAACATATATTCTCAGCCGTTCCCTTTGAATCCTTGAGAGGTCGGGGGAAATGCCCATCTTAATAGGTGTACTGCTGGAAGTTAATATTGCATATGCCACTTCAGGTTCTAAATCTCTATAGGTTGAATATAGTGAACATATAATTCTCCTTCTAAACTCAACATTAGCATTTGAAATAAGTCTGGCCACCCTTTCATTTAAAGGTTTAATGACGAGAACTGTATATTCCCCACTGATAGGATTTCTATCTGGACTTATATGGACAGGTATGAAACCATTCCTCAACCAAAAGTTAAGCAACCTCTCGGAAACTCCGAAGCCTGCTCCAACCCAGTCATAGCCTCTTTCAGCCGCCTCTTCACAGATTCTAGTTAACATTAGAGAGCCTATTCCCCTACTCATCAGCTCGACGTGGGTTGCTATTCTAACGATTCTCCACCCTTTAAATTTAGCGAAATCTGAGCTTCTAAAGTGTTTTATGAACCTGTCAGGGATTATGTTTCCTTGAATTCTTGCACCCTTTAAGAGCTCTTCGCAAATACTGGATGGAAGAGGCCCCTCCTCAGCCAACTCTACACTACAGACCACCTTTCCACTAGGCGTTTTAAGCATTCTGACAGTGTGATGAGGAGCATCCGCCATCATAACTAGATCTTTAGGCTGATTCCTATAGTGAGCTAAAATGTAGATTCCTATAAATTGTCTCAGCTCCTCCTCATCCTCCAGAAAAAGCTTTTCCAAATCTGGTTTGACGTAGTTTAAATTCAAACTCTCAATATATTTTAAATCTTCAGCTTCAATATGGGCTGGCTCAGCATCAAGTAACAAAGCATCAAAGAGCCATCTCTCCACCGGATCATTTTCAGCATATCTTATAGGTTCCTTCAATTCATATTCTAAAACCTTCGTTTCAGGATCATCCTTTAAGGCTTTTAAAAAGCGAATGGAGAAGCCTCGCCCTGCACCTTCATATCCATGTATGGTTGATGAGAAAACCAATCTTTTAAAGGATCTCCAAATTGAATGGAGCATTGGAATCGGAATTCCAGCAGCCTCATCCACGGCTATTAGATCAGCCCTTCTACTCACAGCATCCAATGGCTCCCTATAATCCAAGATTACTTTGCCACTTTCAATTCTAACAATATTACCTCCCCTTTTTAACACATCCAGAATTTTTAAATGTAAAGCTTTGAAAGCTTTAAGAGCCAACTCCATTAAAGATTGAATATTACTAGGTGAGGGAGCTGTTATGAGAATTTTAACCGGACTTTTTCTTCGGCTTAAAACTTTTCCAAGCGCCACTAATCCTATACCTAGTGAGCAGGATTTTCCACGTCCCCTATCGGCAGTTATAACCACCGCTATTCTACCTTTAGGTCTAACCGCTAATCGTTCAAGAAGTCTTAAAACATTAACCTGATCCTGTGTTAAAGCTAAACCATAAATTTTCTGTGGAAATATAGTTTTAGACGGCTTATTCAAAGACTTTTTAGAAAAGTATTCACCTCTCAAACCTAGAAGCTTTAAACCTTTAACGAAGACTTCTTTGTCACTATTGTAAATGAAAATTCCGTCATACTTGTGAAGCTTCTTGATAAATCTTTTAACAAATATTCTTCTCAACTTTGAAGCTGGATATTGAATTGTAGCCAACTCAAGTCTAAGTTTACCCAACTTTTCAGGCCATGAATCCAAAGATGGAGTTAACATTAAAATTGCACCTCCACCTCTAACTACACCGATCAACCTGCCGAGATCGTTAGGATTCAAATCGTTGACAAGGTCTAAAATGAGTATATCGAAGGTTAAACCCATCACTGATTCACTTCCCTTAAAGCTTACAGAAGTAAATTTCAAATGAGATTCGAATGGTAAAATAAATTTTGAAATGGTGTTAAACCTTAGAATAGCATCATCATAAAAGGGATGATAAGCATATAATATGTTGAGAGATTTCCTGAAGCGTAGTAGAACTTCGCAGAGATCTTTCAACAAGTTTCCAGCAGAATTGGAAAGCCTTTCCACATCATCTCCACATACCACGAAGATTCGCCTATGATTATAGAGGTTAGCCTCATACATTATGTTCTCCAGTGAAGAATTCATTGTAAAATCACCCCTCAAAATTTGGAATTATAGGGGCATTCAATAATTCTGGAAGGAGAAATATTAATTTTACATGTTTAAGGCTAAGTTGAAATCATAGCTATAAAATTGAAAAGCTTCTTCCAATCTACCAGAGTATTTATGCAGCCATCTCTGAGTAGAGGAATACCCTGCCCAACAACTCCAAACTTTTCACATAGAAAACTGCCGAGAAAAAGCTCCTTGAAACAGGCAACACCTAAGCAAGCTTTAGGTTTAACTTTCTCGAAGATCTTTGCAATCATGCTTCCGCCGGGAATTATGAATACTCCTTTATAACCAAGCTTCAAAGCGAAACGGTAAACTTTTCCAATCATACATTTCCCACAATCTATACAATTATAGCCGAAATCTCCAAGTTCAGCTGGACAATTCGAACTTCTCAGACACTGTGGAAGTAAAAGTATTCTCTCCGCATATGGAACAAGTGAAAATTTAACTCTATTTGCCTTATTCTTCAAATCTACATAGAGTTTAAGAAGCTCCATTTCGTCAACGTTAAATTTATGGGCAATGCTATCCAACTTGTTAAATATAAGTGTGCTGAACTTCAGTTTGAGAAGACTCTTAACAGCCTTTAACAGCAAACTATCTCTTTCCCGATGAACATTCAAACCGAACACCAAAACCATAAAATATTTTCACATATGAGAATTTAAATTTAAGTAGAGTGTAGAGTAGAAGAAGATCATTTAAAGCAGGTGGAGTAGAAGTATATGAGTGACGATAATCAATCCAACATGGAACACTATTAGAATATTTAGAGGCTTATCATGACTCTGCTCAAAGTTAAAAATTTAAAGACATATTATTTGACATTGAGAGGATGGGTTAGAGCAGTTCGGCTATAATTGTAAAAGAGAAGAACCTGAACCTATACCGGTTAATAGTGAACATTTAGTGGCATGCCACTTACATGCTAAATAATTTTGTAGCTATCTGGATTTCAAGTTTATTTCACATAAAAATTTAGGAATTAATTTTATTTAACTCGATCTAATAGTTATCTAATTAATATTGAAGTAGTTCTATGAATTAAATATGGAACAAGATAATTGGGCAATATCCTTAAACATTAAGTTAATCGTGCTATCGGCATCAACATTACAACATGTAAATTATTTTCCTTCTATGAAAAGTCTTTTTAACAGCCGTAGGAATATTCTGCTTCCACCCATCTTTGGAATCCTCTCTAAACAGCCATTCGCACATAACTGTATTCGGGTTTACTCTAATATATTTTTGAGCCTTATTGATTAGGATCTTTAACTCTCTTTCAGACGTATAGTCTAGTGGTTCTCCAGCCATCTCTGCATCGATCCAACATTCATATAGGATTCTGTTGATCTTCAAGACATCCGGATCTCCATAAAAAGCAGCCATAATCCAATTGTTAGATTCGAGATGTATTCTGTGGAGGTTGAGAAGTTTATCCCTTAAATTCTCCAAATTGAAGCACTATTTAAAATAATTATTCATCAAACTTAATAATATAACTCCACGGAAAGCTCAGTTTGAATGGTCGTAGTGCTTGAAAGAAGTCTTCAACTTCACCTGATTAGATCAACAACTTTAAGACTTATATCTATAGGTTTTGAAGAATGGGTTATCCATCCACTACTTATAACGTCAACATCATATTTGGCATATTCCCTAACGTTTTCAGGTCTAATTCCCCCTGAAACTTCAATGATAATGTTATCTCTTAAACCGGAAGTTTTCAAAAGGTTAACGGCGACTTCCACATCGCTGGGGGAAAAATTGTCCAGCATTATTATGTCAGCCCCCGCCTTTGCAGCCTTCAAAGCTTCATCCGGATCTTTAACTTCCACTTCAACTTTTCTCGTAAAACTCGCAGATCTCTTGGCTTCAGATACAGCTTTATATAGGTCTCCGAAGATGAAGATATGATTATCCTTTATTATTATGGCATCACTTAAGCTTAACCTGTGAGTATCTCCTCCACCAGCAATAACTGCTCGCTTCTCAAAATATCTTAAACCAGGCAGAGTTTTCCTTGTTGCTGCAATCTTCACCCTTGGATTAACACTCCTAGCATAATCTACAAGTTTCCTTGTGGCAGTGGCAACACCGCAACAATGGCTGAGAAGATTTAAGATAAGCCTTTCGAGAAGAAGTATCTTCCTCGCTGAACCTATAAGCTCCATTAGAATTGTGTTTTCATCGAAACATTCACCATCATCCACCTTTAAATCAACCTTCAATCCAAAATCTTCAAGAATTATCTTTAAATCCCTCATGCATGCTGCAACTCCCTTTTCCTTCGCGATTACATGTGCCTTAGCAATCAGCTCCTCACGTATTAGAATTGTTGAGGTTAAATCCCAGAATGGCACATCCTCTCTTAACCATTCCAAAAATTTCGATTTTAAGAGCGTCTCCAAGGCACCTCGACCCCTAAGAGCTCATAGGATCTCTCAAGTATTTTCATCACTTTACTTGAAAACTTCTCGGAAACTTTAACTGGATATACATGTTCTCTAATGCTTCTTAAAATCTTCTCCAGAGTTATCTTCTTCATATTTATACATATGGCGTCCTTACATGCTGGATGAACCATCTTCCCAGCACATTCCTTGGAGATCCTGTAGGTTAAACCTATCTCAGTTCCTATGATAAAATTTTTATTAGCGGATGTTTTCACATAATTTAACATTTGGCCCGTACTACCTATATAATCTGCAAGCCTCCTAACGCTTTTCAAACATTCCGGATGAACTGCAACATTCACATAATGAAGTTTTTCCTTAAGATTTAAAATGTGTTCGGGCTTTATCTTCAAGTGTACTGGGCAGTGGCCATGTGGAGGAATTGGAATAACAGTTTTCCCTGTTTTTTCTTCCACATATTCAGCTAGCTGCCTATCCGGCCCAAAAATTATGGTGTCTGCTTCAAGCTGAGAAACCAGTTTGACTGCACTTGAACTTGTAACTATATAGTCTGCTTCAGCCTTAACGTCAGCTGTAGTGTTAACATAGATTACTATGGGGGCATGTGGATATTTATCTCGGGCTTTCCTCACAATCTCCGGATTTATCATAGCCGCCATTGGACATTTAGCGTTGAAGTCAGGGATTAAAACGGTTTTACCTCTCGCTAGAATAGATGCCTGCTCAGCCATAAAGTAAACTCCTGCAAACACGATAATTTTAGAGGTTAAATTCATAGCTTTAATTGAGAGTTGAAGACTGTCACCTACAAAGTCCGCTATATCCTGAACGTTTGGAGACTGATAGTTGTGGGCCAATATGGTTGCATCAACAGTTCTCTTCAATTTCTCAATGAAAAATTGTATATCACCATTTAACATATATAAAACCCCTTAGAATAGAGATAATAGATATAGATAAGTAGTTATGATATGGACAATATTTGCTTCAATCCTCACTTGGAGATGCAAAAAATGCGGAGAATTAGAAGGGCAACTCTATATGTGCCGAGAGGAGGATTAAAGGTAAAGGTGAAATTGAAAGAGATTTTGGAGAGATATGGAATTGAAAGCATGAATTTCGATTCTTCAGATAAAATTTCAGGTAAAGATTCAGATATCACCATAATTGTTGGAACCGACAGCGATCTCCTAGGACTTCTCCAAACAGCTAAAGGGAGAATACCGCCAATATTCCATATAAGTCCACCGGCAATAGAAACATTCTTCTCATCGGTAAATTGGGAGAATATGGAGATTGGAGTTGAGAGGATTGTTGAAGGAGACTTTAAGGTGGAAGATCTAACCCGAATTAAAGCCTGCATCGAGGGGGGCAGAGAAGTTTATGCACTCAACGAAATAGCTCTCTTCGCATCTAAAAGCGCTTTACTGGTGGAATATGCCTTAGAGATAAATGGGGAGAGCATCTGGAGAGATCTCTCTGATGGGGTTATAGTATCAACACCAACAGGATCCACAGCCTATGCATATTCAGTTGGAGGACCAATAATATCAAGGGAAGCCGATGTTCTAGCGATAATCCCCGTAAATTCCCTGAACCCTAATAGGAGAGCACTTATAGTGCCTGACAATTCGAGGATAATTCTTAAAGATATAAATAGTAGGGTGAAATGTGAAATCATTGCAGATGGAATAACAAGGTATAGGGTGAACAGGAGAGTTGAAATTTTAAAGGCTGAAAACTCCATCAAAATGGTAAGGTTAATGGATGGATTATCCGAAACCATTAGAAGAAAAATTAAGTTAATCCATGAAGTAAAGGATATGCCTCCAAGCGCAAAGTTCGTTCTCAAAATATTGGAGATGCATGGAGAGTTAAGTATGGATGAATTGGAAGAACTTACGGGTTTACCTAAACGCACAATAAGATATGCGCTCTCACTTTTGACTAAAAGGGGACTTGTAAATAAAATTTACAATTTGAGAGATGCACGTAGAAGATTATATAAAATAGCTAGGATTTAAACTTTCAACTAAACTTTAAATTTCACATTTTAATTAGCTATATGGATATTCTGAAAGCTGTAGAGGAAAAAATTTATGAAATAAATTTTATTCATAGAACAGGGGCCTCGGTAGTATAGTCCGGTCAAGTATTCAGGCCTCTCGAGCCTAATTCGCTGCGTGGGGAAAGCCTGAGACCCGGGTTCAAATCCCGGCCGAGGCACCACAAACCTTAACATTCCATAATGGTCTTTGCAGATTCGACGATTCCTTTAAGCTTCTTAGAGCTTATCTTCGTCAATCTTCCAACTTCATCAAAGGATAATGCAACCAATTGTTTCAGTAGAATTATCCCTGCCGATGAAAATCTTTCCCTCAAATTTTCATTCAACCCTCTAATATACGTTATAGGATAAAGCTTCTTCTTTTCAATCATAATTCTTAAATTCCAGGGTTCAGGTGAATTCCAGCCTATATGGAGGATTCCTCTACAGTCCGCATATCTCCTTGCATGTTCAGAGAGCTTCGTATTACAGACGATTATAGCAGTATCTATCTTCAAATTATTCAATCCCAATAGATAGCCCTCATTCAGATCTTCAAGGACAGCTCTAGCTATTCTACTTACATCTAAACCTGTAGGTGTATGATAATTGTAGTGGTGTTTAACCTCCACAATGTATGTTTTTCCATTTCTTATCGCGATGCCATCCACTTCATGCTCCACACATCTTCCTCTCAAAATTCTATTTGAATAAACCTTGAATCCATAGTTTTTTAGGATAATTCTAACGTAACATTCGAAATCCGGTTTCGGCTTCATAAGAGCTAGTGCTCTACGAAGATCCATTTTATGCTTCACTGAGGGCACATATTTCTCCAACTCCTCGAAGACCATTTCGAGAATTATGTTCGTTTTAATCCCATCATAAAGCTTGGAGCTTATGTTTTCTGCAACGGTTTCTGCAACGGCTCTACTTGCCCCAAGCCTTAAACAGGTCTGTATAACTTTTTCTTCATCATAAGGTTGCTTTGAACCGTCAGCTCTGATAACATGAAGCAACATTTTATTTTACCGTGAAATAGTATTAACTCAGCTTTTAATTAACATAACCACCATTGAAGGAAACTTAAGGCATGAAAATATTTTTTAAGGGATTTAAACTATCTGAAAGATCTGAAGGCACCTTGTTTAGGCGGCAATTTCTCCAACTTGAGTAAACTGTTCAATTTTTCAATCAATTTGTCGTTGAGCTCTTTAGCTTCTCTCGCAAAATTTTCAACTTTATTCAGTTCTCCGCTTATCACTGCATCATCAATAGACTTCAAAAGAGTTTGATATCTTCCCAGCTCAGTGAGCAATTTTGGAAATCGCTCTTTAAAGTCGAAGTATAAAGCTCTACTAATATCTTTATAATATATATCGGAAAGGGAGACTTTATCTTCAATGAAACTTTTCGGATTAGAAAGTTTTATAGATAGATTTTCAAGATTCGAAATTAAAGTTGGGATCAATTCACTCTTAATTTTATCCAATAGTTCTCTATCCCTTCTATTTTCACGTCTATAAACATTGTAGAGGTATAATGCCACAAGGAATAACACGATAAATATTGCTAAAAACTCATATATGGCTTATCACCAAATAAGAAAATTGTTGAAGCAAGATAAAAATTTTATATGTGTTAATATGCTAGATTCACATTTACAAAACGAATATTTTATAATAATTTTAAATAAAGAAGTATTTGAAATGTATAAAGATATATTGCTTGAAATAGTGAATATTGGAGTTGACTTCTTCCAGTTTTGGAAGGAGACCAAGAATCTATCTTCCGAGAGAAGAATGGAGATTTGGAGAGAAAGATATGTGGAGAAGCATAGAGAGATAATAAGTGCATTGAATGAATTTAGATTCTTCTCAGAAGAATACTTTATGCAACTTCTTAAAAGTGGAGCATATGCAAAGAGAATTAAACGAATGGAGCATGTTGCAGAGGGATTGCCTAGAAAGATAAGTGAACTCACATTCAAAGCTATAAGCAATCTTAACCTCGAGGAATTGAAGTTGACGGCGTTTATAATTGTTGGAACATTCAACTTTGATGGTGCAACCATCCCATATAGGGGTAGAGGAGCCGTAGGATTAGGACTTGAAGTAATATGCAATTATCCTAGAAAGATTATAAGCATTTTACTTGCACATGAAATCGGACATGCAATACATTTAAACACTTACTGTAGATTTAATAAAATACCTATATGCATTAAATTTATGGATAAAATAATATATAACATTGGAAGATCACTTTATCTAGAAGGATTGGCAGTAGCTTCCTCCATGAGGATAATACCGAATAGAAATGAAAATGAATATCTATTTTACAGTCAAGAAGAGATGAATTGGTGTAGAGAGAATAGAAAGAACCTTATATCAAGAATGCTTAAACTGGTAGACCTTACAGATGAGGATACGTATATTAAATATTTTACAGGAAATGCAAAACCCGAAGACATACCATATAGGAGAATTGCTTATTATGTTGGAAGTATCGTGATAAACAAACTGCTGGAGAATTATGATCTAAATGAACTCTATAAAGTAAGGGTTGAGGAATGGGGAAAATACGTGAAGAAGACGTTGATTGAACTGTCAAAATGAGTGAGAACGTTAAAAGTAGGAAAATTTACTTTCTCAATTTAACATATTCATATGCTTCCAAAGCGTTATCAAAGCAGTAATGTACACGTTGAAAACTCCTTCTAAATTCCGCAACTTTCTCCCTTATAGCCTTCGGATCCTTCCCATCGATTATAACCGATTTAATGAAGTCAGCTATCTCCACCATCTCATTTTCCCTCATACCGAGCCTTGTAACTTCTGAAACTCCAAGCCTCATACCGCCCGGATTCTTGTAATGTCTACCCAACCTTACATCCCAGGGTAGAAGATTTCTGTTAACAAAGATGTTTGCTTCCTCCAGCTTCGCCTCTACTGGTGCACCTCCACCGAACTCTGAAACATCAATCAATATGGTATGAGAAGCGGTAAAACCCTTCTTTTCACCTAGAACTTTGAATCCCCGTTCATATAATGCTTGGGCAAGAGCCTTAGCATTCCTCACAATCTGTGAAGCATAAGTTCTTCCAAAAGCTAACATTTCAGCCAGAGCAACAGCTAAGCCTGCAACGTTATGGAGATGATGATTACTTACGAGGGCTGGAAATGTAGTATTCTTTATTAGATCCCCATATTTCTCCACTGAAAGTATCATTCCATGTTGTGGTCCAGGTAAAGTCTTATGGGTACTCATGGAAATTACATCAACACCCTCCTCGAAAGGTTTCTGGAAGCAGCCGCCAGCTATCAACCCGGCAACATGGGATGCATCATACGCAACCACTGCATCAAGGCTGTGAAAGACATCCGCCAACTCTTTAATTGGATGTGGAAAGAGAAAGACACTTGCACCGAACAGCGCCAATTTAGGTTTCACACCCTTCTTAGCTAGAGCATTAATTCTTTTAATAGTTCTGTCAACATCTATATTCAACTCTTCCTCATCATAAGCGAAATAATTAACATTTAATCCGCGTACAGCGCCTGCAGTGCCTTTAAATTTTCTTCTGGCAGCTGAAATATGGCCGCCCCTAGGAATTGGAAGAGCAAAGATATGGTCTCCCGGCTCCGTGAAGACGGTGTAGAGCACTAGATTTGCCACAACTCCGGATATGGGTCTAACATCAGCGAAATCGGCATTATAAAGTTTCTTGGCGAGCTCCATCGCCATAACTTCTACTTCATCTAAATATTTGCATCCAGCATAAACTCTATCGCCAGGCCAACCTTCAGCATATCTATTACAGAAATCGGATATTATTGCTTCTCTAACAGCAGAACTTGGAACATTCTCACTGGCAATAAGCGGAATAGACCTTTTAAACCACAGGTGATGCGCCTCTAAAAGCTCAAAGATCCGCTCATAGTAAGATCTAGGATTCAATGCATTCTCACCTCACCACGAAATATCATGTAGAAATTATAAGTGTTTCTTCAATTGGAAAGAAAAAATTTCAGCAAATTCTTTACAATTATGAAAACAATACTGAAGGAGAAAGGCTCAGCCGGTTGATCCATCATCAACTATCAGTCAAGGCTGAACTCCTCATCGCCA
>QMRB01000009.1 GCA_003649185.1 Thermoproteota archaeon
ATATATATGAAGGTTCACATTTAGATCTTATTGTTGAAGGTGATGAAATAAGATTAATGTTCCAAAAGTCTTAGAGATGCCTTTGGAGCCGACGGTGAAAAGGCTTTAGAAGTTATAAAGCTTATTCATGCCTTTAGGAGGATGAAGAATGAAAAGGAAGTACGTCTTTGACGCTGGATTTTTCATTATATTTCGCTGGACATAATAAAGCTAAAAATATATTGATAAAATCTATTTGGGTAGAGCAGAGGCATATACATGTGAAGTTAATGTAGCTGAATTTCTATACAACTATGCCAAAGCCTTCAGATGGAACTCCGCACAAATTAAAATAATTTAATTCGAAGCAGCCCAATAAACATTACAAGTCCAAATGAAAACTTAACCCTATTAGTAGAAATACAAATAAATATGAAAACATGTTTAAAACTAATTATAATATTGACAATATTATACATCATTTATCCAATATGGTATCTAGCATTACGTTCAAAACTAAATGACATCTATCCTTTTTATGCTCTCGTTTTCACCTCCATTTAACTTGAGTGCCTGCGGAGTTATTTTCGGATTGTGAAACTTATATAGTCCACTAAAACCAGTAAAAGAGGAAAAGGTTAACTCGTAGTAAAAGTTTGAAAGTGATGAAACTTTGAATTAAATGAAGATAAAAGTGGGGCCGGTGGGATTTGAACCCACGGCCTTCGCCGCCCGAGGGCGACGTCCTTCCAAACTGGACTACGGCCCCATGTTGCTGCTACTTTTATGATTTATTTTTAAACTTGTATGATAAAACTTATCTCTTAAAGTTGTTTTTCTATGTCGTCTATTTCAAGTATTGTGCCGCAATACTTGCATCGAAGCCTTATCGGCTTATCTGATATTACTGTGAATTTTGGTTTTATCGGTTCTCTTTCACCTTTAGTTATACATTTTGGATTTATACATGATATGATCCCTTCAATTTCATTGGGTAACCGTATTCTGTCTTTTCTTATTATTTTGTAGTTTCTTATTATATTTATTGTGGCTTTCGGCGCGACTAATGCTATCTTATTCACCTCATCTTTCTTCAATTCTCTGCCTTCCACTTTGACTATGTCTTTTTTCCCTAATTTTTTGCTTGGAACATTCATTACTACACTAACTGTAATTCCTTCTTTACCAGTTATTCCCAGAATTCTTAGTACGCTTAAAGCATATCCAGCGGCAATATGGTCGATTACAGTTCCATTCTTAATTTTTTGTACCTTTAATTCTTTTTCTTTTAGGTTCAACATTTCCTTCAACTATTCAGGTTACCTTCTCTTTTTATATGTTTTGCCTCTTATCTTCGAATGCTTTTTATATTTTTAACTTCTAAAATTATGTAGGGCTGTGACGTTTAAAGGAAGAGATTTCATCGAAATTACCAGTTTCAAGAGAAGTGAAATAGAATATTTATTCAAAATTGCAGATAAATTGGAGCCTGTTGCAAGGAAAGGTTCAGATATTCTTAAAGGAAGGATTCTAGCATGCCTTTTTTTCGAACCCAGTACGCGTACTAGATTAAGTTTTGAGGCTGCAATGCTCCGTTTAGGTGGAGATGTAATTGGCTTTGCCGAACCAGCAGTCTCGTCAATTGCTAAAGGAGAATCTCTTGCCGACACTGTTAGAGTTGTGGAGAATTATGCTGACATCATAGTTTTAAGGCATCCATTAGAGGGTGCTGCCAAGCTAGCAGCCGAGTTTTCAAGTATTCCCGTGATTAATGCAGGTTCAGGTTCCCTTTCCCATCCCACACAAGCCTTACTAGACCTATATACCATATATAGGGAGAAGGGAAAAATAGATGGTTTAAAAATAGCTTTAATCGGCGATCTCAAATATGGAAGGACAGTTCACTCACTTGCATATGCGCTTTCATATTATGATGTGAAATTATCTTTGATTTCACCTCCACAGTTAAAGATGAGAAGAGAAATTCTCGAAGATCTACGTAGATCTGGAGTTAAAATATTGGAGAATGAATCTCTGCAGGATGTGATCGAAACATCCGACGTTATATATGTTACTAGAATCCAGAAAGAGCGATTTCCCGATCCAACCGAATATGAACGTGTCAAAGGTTCTTACAAGTTGACTTTTGATATGTTATCCAATTGTAAGAAGGATTTGATAATTCTTCATCCTCTTCCAAGAGTTGGTGAATTAGATCCTAAAATAGATAGCACACGACACGCTAAATATTTTAAGCAAACCTACTATGGGCTTCTCGTTAGAATGGCTCTTCTAGCGTCAATACTCGGCGCCATATAAACTTGCTCATATAATATATTTATTTCTGTATCTTGCTTTAATAATGTTGACGGGTTGATAAACGTTCACTTCCTTAACATAGTTAACTATATTGTTAATTGATCTTCTACATTTTGGACATCTATCATATAATCCGTCACTCATGCTTCCACATTTCCTACAATATGTGAAGTCCTTTGAAAATGTGAATGCCCCTAACTTTTTACTCTCAATAAGCTCCGATAAAACTTTGAATAGGTAATTTGGCTCGGGAATTGGATTTTTAAGGAAGATGTTAAGTCCATGTCCACCCAAAGTCATTCTTTGAAATCTACTCTCAATATTTATTCTTGTTTTTAACGGTATCTTTAATTCGTAGGGAACATTGGTCCCTGAAGTGTATTTATTCAGATTTCTGCCAAGCTCCTCCTGCAAACTTCTAATGCCGAATCTGGCAATATCCGTTTTCAAAAGTCTTCTACCAGGATCCTCCACTGATATTCCGCTAACCTTCACTTTTATTCTTCTCTTAGAGGTTTTTCTCACCATGTAATTAACTATCTTTTCAGCAAATCTTAAAGCATCATCATCTTCCGTCATCTCTTCCCCTGTATGAATCTTAACTGCTTCAGACAAACCTACATACCCAATATTTCCATAAGCGTCATCCAAATTATAGTAGGGGTCATCTCCAGCATTCATTGTGAGCAAAGCTAGAAGCCCATTGTTCATCCTCTTCTTTAAAATCCTCATCTTCTCCCTTAACGCTTCAATACTTATGCTTATAGCATCATTCAATTTAGAAAAGAAAATTTCATCATTTCCATTTGCCTCTAAAGCTATTCTCGGAAGATTTATTAAAACGCTGTCTAACTGCCCGGTTCGCTTCAACCTGTTAACATCTCCCTCCCCTTTAGATAGCCTTGAAAGATCCCAACAGTAGCTTACCGCCATATTGGTTTGCCAATCCAAATTGATTATGTATGGTGTCGACCATTTGGATATCAACTTGCAAAGCAGCTGAACCTCCTCCTCATATTTATCGAGATCTTTTTCTCTCAATTTGATTATGGGAAGCGGCGTCAGGAAAGGTCTGCCCAAATGATCTCCTTCACACATAACTTCCATAAACGCTCTGAAAAGACTTAATTCCTCTTCAAAATATTCGCTTTCATCCTTTATGCTCATTCCAAAAGCGACAGGTAAAAGTTTTCCCTCATAGGAGAATAACTGGTTTATTCGTATCAACTGTTCCTTTATCTCCCTCTTTATCTCATCATATTTCATGTTCCTTATAAACGGAGCTAAAACCACATTTATATCGTCTACCACCTGTCCAACCGAGATGCTGCTATGCATAATATAGGCTAGTCTCAAAATTATATCTAAAGCCTCCTTGAAGCTTCTTGCTCCTCTACTATTTGAAAATATATATCCAAGTTCCCCTAACTTGAGACCATACTTCAGAAAAAATGAAACATCATGATGTATTGTAGCTGGTTTCAATCCCCAACAGCTTATATTACTTATATGTATACTTCCGGACATATGCGCTTCCGATATTCTGCGGGGTAATTCTTTCATAAGTGCATACTCGCTCATCACGGCATTACCTGCCTTGGCATGTATCTCTATTGGAACCAAGGCAGTTGGACGGCTCATTTCAAGCATCCTTTCAACATCATAAACTGGTAGTCCAAGCCTAGTTAAACTATGTCTATAATCTTCTAATCCCTGCTCAAGCAATATTGCATTAACGAACTCCCTTATTAAAGGTGCAGTCAGATAACTTATATTACTCTGCAAGATCCTTTCCTCAGCCTCTTTGGCGATGATTTCCGCAATCTTTCTTGGAGCTCTAGCCTCACGCATTAAAGCTTCCGTGATCTTTCTTCGTTCAAAAGGCTCCATTATTAACTCCGATGTTCTTACAAGTATCTTCTTTTCCTTCTTTCTTGTTATCTCCTCTAATTCCCAGATTAAATCTGCAAGCATTTTACCTAGATCCGTTAATATATATCGTCCATTTTTCGGATTTGTTGCTATGATACCGCTATTGGATAATAACTTTATGTGATACCCAAATTTACCTGCATCCGTTCTCGGCGACATGTTCAGCTCAGTCATAAGTTCGGTGAAACTATACTCTCCAGCCCTACTTAATTTTTTAATGATCTCAATTCTTATCCTGTTTGAAATTGCATTTAGAATTTTTTCCGAGGTTGTTCTTCTATCCGTAGACACTCCCCTATCATAATATTATAATTATAGGTAAATTTTATCCTTTCTTTCAAGCTAAACTATTCTTCTCAACCTATCTATCATCTTATCAACATTTTCTATATATGAAAGCGCCAACGGTATCTGTTCAATTCTCGCCAATCTTATAGCCAACGGGTCAACATGATCAGTACCATGCATGATTACTGCCGCTGGTTTTATCGGATGCACTCTCACAGCAATCATAGGTGATTTTCCTATAGATACTTTCGTGAAGATTAGTGCTCTCATCGAAGTGGTTCCCATAAGTTTTAGAAATTCCATTCCAGATAGGGATTCGATACATCTTATACTGTCCACAACGGTGTGGCCGAATATCTTCCTACCCCCTAAATGTGCACATGCTATGATCTCGGCTTCAATAATGCTGCAAAGCTCTTTCACACTTATAGGCTCAGAGTATTCTCTCATATCTAATATTGCCCCTGCGGAGAGATCAATCAATTTCTCAAATTCCTTAATGGTTGGTCCACCCCTCCCCTTATCTATCTCAATCAATGTTTCCACAAATTTCTTTATGAAACGTGAGCCCGGAGACTTCCTTCTTCCCCCCTCATAGTCACTTATAACTGAAGGTGAAATGTTCATTTTGGATGCAACTTCGATTTGAGAGATCTTGAACATCTCCCTCCACTTACGCATAGTCTTCCAAGGTTTATTTGAAAGCACTATTTCCCCTGCAATTCTCTTTGCTATTCTCTCTTCAATCGACAAATATTTCACCGTGAAGTTTAATGCCCCATTAATTCTCTTCTATTTGGAGACATAAAAATCTTAGCAGTATAAGCGGAAAAATTTTTCAAGCATTTCGGTTAATTAGTTTCTAACGGATTTGGGGCCGTAGGCTAGCTTGGAAGGCTGCGGGGTTAGAGCTTTAATCCCCCAATGGGTCCCCGTGACCGGAGTTCAAATCTCCGCGGCCCCATCAATTTATTCACATGGATTTCAAACCCTGTAACTGGACTTGTCAATCTATTCTTCACAAGAATTTCGGGATTTATCTCCCCTAAAACTCCCACCCGTCTATTTCTACAGATGATGCCTGCTGCCCTCCCATCCATAAAATAATTGCTACGTATTCTGCTAAGCCTATATTTTACATTTAAAAGTTTAAGGATTACATCCACTATTCCATGTATCCTTTCAAAACAGGTTCTATGATACATGAAAACTCCGGTTAAAGTATAATTTTTAACGTATCCTCTTTGAGGATTTCCCTCATATGTTTCCCCGATCTCAAAGATCTTTATAGGCTTCTTTAAATGCCTATTTTCTCTTAAAACTTCCAATAAATTCGGAATTATAGTGTTACGTAAAAATCTATATTCTAACAATGATGGATTGGAGATTTCTATTAATTCTCCCCCCAACCTATTCTTCTCCTTTAAAAAAAGGCTAGTTAAAACCTCTTTGAAACCGAATCCAACCATCAAATCCCTTAATCTATCTAATATGACTTCTTTATTTAGCGGTCTACCAATCTTCGAAACTGTAATCTCTAATCCATCTTGTATTAACATGTCATATCCCATTATCGACAAAGCATCGTCGATAACATCATAAATATTTCTTGCATCAATTCTATAAAATGGAATAGCTATTTCAATTTCTCCTTCCCGTTCTTTTACTTTAAATCCAGCTCTTCGTAAACCATTTAGAACGATCATTTCATCAATCTTACTTCCAATAATCTTTAAAATTTCATGGAAACTTGTATTGATCGACCGGCAATTTACATTTGGAGTTAAATGTACATTTTCCCTGTAGGCCACTTCCATCTGAAATGCTTTTTCAGCATTTTGAAGTATATTTGCACAGACAACTTTCAATATTCTTTCGAGAAGTTTTCGGGTTTCAGCAGTCATAATAATCATTAAATTTAAGCGGCGAACATTACTCTCATAGGGCAATTTTGTTTCATCGGAACCTGTTATAGGCGGCATGGAGATAAATTTGCCTCCAGCATCTATAATCACCGGATACTCCTCTAATCCTGCAAAGAAATGCTCCATTCTGAGTTCCTTAAGCATCTCCTCACCGTTCATCTCTTCCCCCTTATTTCGCGGTTTGAATTTTATATTCCTCTTTTTCATCAATGTATAGCTGAGTGGGAACTGAATATTCGATAAGTCATGAATTTCTATGAACGCTCTTCTCCTCTTTCCACAATAATATTTTTGTAGATTAGATATTAACTGTTCAACCTGTATTCTACTTTCATCGCTACTTCTCCACCCCTCTATTACAGCTCCACCTATATATGGCTGTACGGCTCTTCCTGCTTCTCTAGCGGAAATCATATAATTGCCTTTTTCCACTCTTCCGCCAAGGTCGATCTCTCTTCCTCTCAAAAATAATAATGCTCTTGCAACTCCCTCCGCTGAGTATAAATCTGCTCTTTCATATGGAACCTCAACTAAAAATCTATTGTTCTTCTTTGAGATTACATTACATCTAATTAAACTTAGAAGTTTTATAGCTTCATTGATTTTAATCTTCTCTCCTATAAGTTCACTTAAATATTCCAGTTTTACTCTTACCTTCACCACATTCCTCACCTTTTTCCTAAGGCTTCAAGCTTCTTTGAGAAACATTTGAAATCCTTCACTCTGCATTTGATTATATGCTCTAAGTCGATGTTAAAAACAATTCCACCATCCAATTCTAATACTTCACATATTTCCTGCCTTAGTAAGCCTCCTTCAATTATCCCGTTTCCCTGAACTTCAACTTTAAATGCAGGTCTAGCATATGGTAAATATATTGGAGATACTGAAAATTCTTCAAATCCTAAATGTGAAAGCAGCAGTTTACATAAATATAAAAGTTTGCTGAGATTTACATTAGGCGAATAGTCTAATGCTCCAATTAATATTTTTTCTAATGGTCTTCCATCCTCCCATCTCCCCTCTAATAGAACCCTAGACACTGTATAAACTCTTTTTAAGTTAGTGTTTTTACTGGAAGTTCTAATGAGAAAGGATGCTGGGTTGATCGACAGTATAACTCTCTTCGCTCTCTCCCTGCTCCATTTATATCCCCAAATACTCTCCTGATACTCCTTCACCTTTTCAAAGTTTATTTCCTCCTTCAACTCGACGTTCTTTACATAATATAATTTATTTATAGCTCTTCTAGGATGCTCCTGATTATAGTTAAGCATGTCGAAGCTCCAAAGCTCACTTGTTATCACCCCGCTCTCAACTTCGACGAATCCATAAAGCTCTAAAAATGTTTTTATCCTTCTTAAATATTGTATTGCCAAATGTTCTTCTCCGAATTTCACAGGGAGTGGCTGCGTCTTGAAATCATATTTTTTAAGTTTCTTTTTCCTCCATTTTTCCTCTACAATATCATTCTCATCTAAAGCTCCAGTAATCTCCATTTTTCTCAGCCTCTTCGCAATTTCTAATCCCTTCTCAGTTAAAGTAATACTGTTCACTTTTTCCTCTCTCAGCTTTATAAGTCCCCTGTCCACTAATTTTTTCAATGCTTCTTCAACATTTTTACTCAACCTTTCCACTATGACCTCTTCTCCCTCAACAATTCTCTCCAAAATTTTTTCTTCCAATGTATAGGGAAAGTTGCTTTTTATCAGCTTTACTTTATTCGATTCTATCTTAATTAAACCAATATCAATACCCTTGCCAATAGCAATTGTTGCAAGTTCTTCTCCCAGAATTCTCTTTAAACCTTTAATCGTTATCTCCTTCCTTCTTCTCTTTCTCAATATGTTGAACAGTAATCTCTCTGCTAATTCATTTCCACCTCTTTTCCTGCTTATTTTTGCCTTTCTGATGGTCATTTCCCTTTTATTAATTATGCCAAGTTTCCGAAGTTTTTCAATTATCGAGTTAAGCGTGTTTAAATCGATTTTACTCATCTGGGAGAGGGCTTTAACCGTAATTCTACCATTATTTACATATATGTTTTTAATGACTTCCATTTCCTTTACATTTAATTCTTCTTCAGGCATATTCAATTCAGCTTTGCTCACCGATACTATTAACATTCATCTATATTTCTATCCACTCATTTATCTCTGCTATGATAACTTTTGTGCGGGGAGCTTTCTCCTTAACTATCTCTCTAAATTTATTGGGATCTTGAACGATTGGGGGAAACGTGTTGTAATGCATGGGAATGGCAATTTCAGGATCCATCAATTTCACAGCTTCGGCAGCTTCCCTCGGCCCCATGGTGAAATGTCCCCCTATTGGTAGAAGTACAACTCTAGGTTTGTAAAGTTCAGCCAGCAATTTCATATCATAGAATAGCCCCGTATCCCCTGCATGGTAAACTCCTTCTCTCTCTCTAATTATGTATCCCGTGGGCATTCCAATATTGGATGAATGGAATGCCTGGACCATTATAATGCTTAGCCCCTCCAAATTTATGGTTCCACCTATATTCATACCTACAACATTTTTTACTCCCTTTTTAGCTGCATATTGGCTTAACTCATAGATCCCTATAAATTTAGCATTATTTTTTATGGCTATTTCAATGGCATCTCCCATATGGTCGCTGTGATCATGGGTTACTAAAACTGCATCTATCCCATCCAATTCATCCAAAGTACATTTAGCAAGGGGATTTCCTTTAATCCACGGATCTATCAGTAATCTTTTTTCATCGATTTCGATGAGAAAGCCTGCATGGCTTAACCATTTCAACTTCATAACTTAAACCTCCAAATAAAATAATATCTTTGCAACTTTTTATTTATTATTAGCTGTATGGAGGCTTCTTCAATGTCCCTAAATGATTTAATTGTGAGAAGAGCCTTAGAAACCGATATTCCCAGAATATATGACATTGAGGCACGCTCCTTTCTAGAACCATACTCCAAAAGATTACTTAGATTTCTAATGTTATCTTCCCCTGACACTTTCCTCGTGGCCGAATTAGATAATTTAGTAGTTGGCTATATAATTTCAACTGTCAGATACAATTATCTGGGACACATCCTATCCATTGCGGTGGATGAAAATTTCCGCCGAAGGGGAATAGGCCGCCTCTTAATGCTGAATGCTGAAGAACGTTTAAAACATTTAGGTTGCATAATTCTCCGCCTAGAAGTTAGAGTGAGCAATTCTGCAGCTCAAAACCTGTATCTTAAACTTGGTTATAAAAAGGCATACGTCATTTCTAACTATTATAAGAATGGAGAATCCGCAATGGTTATGTTCAAAGTTATAGGTTGAATCTTCATGGAAGAGATATAAACATAAGTTTTCACGTTAAATTTTATTTGGAGGGCTGACATGTGGATAAACTGCTATTCTGGCCACTAGACATAACCTATACATCCTCAGAAGATTGTGGCGAAATAAAATTGTGGGGTATAAGTGGCGAAAACAAACGAATAGTTCTAGTTGACAGGACATTTAAACCATACTTCTATGCTGTTCCGAAGAATCAGAGCAGTTTGGAAGCCCTCTTCAGAGAATTGGAGAAGCTTTCAAGAATTGATAAAAAAGTTTTATCCGTCGAAAAAACGGAGAAATATTATTTCGGAAAACCGATCACAGTTATTAAGATAACTCTAATCTCACCGTTATATCTCAATGAATGGGAAAATAAAATTCGTAGGCATCCTCTAGTCTCCGAAATCTTAGAATCAGATATAAGATATTCAATGAGATATCTGATAGATAAAGACATCTATCCCTGCAATTGGTACCTGGCTAATGTCGAAGAATTTAAGGGAAGCAGCAATGTTTCGGTTGATCAAATTTTCATGTTAAATAGCATGTCTTTATATAATGGTGGAGGAGTAACTCTTCCAAAACTGAAAATTCTTGCATTCGATGTGCAATGGTATAGTCCGAAAGGGTCTCCTAAACCTGAAACCAGCATGGTGGCCTTAATCTCCATAGCTACAAACACTGGCATTATGAAGCAGTTTTTCCTAGAAGATATGGATGAAAAAGAGATATTGTCCTCCTTTTCAAGCTTTATTCTTAACTTCGATCCGGATATCATTGTAGGTTTTAACATAAATAAATTTACATGGCCACTTCTGCTTTCACGTGCAAAGATTTTAGATGAAAATTTAAACATAAGTAGGGAGTATTCTTCTCCTCAAACAAGCTTATATGGACATATATCCATCGCTGGAAGAGCGAACATAGACTTAATGGACTACGCAGAATCATTATATGAAATAAAAATTAAAACACTGCCGAGAATAGCGGAATATCTAGGTATCGATTTGCCGGAGGGGGAGAAGCTAATTACCTCTCCGCTAATATATTCTTACTGGAAAAACAAAGAGAAACGTGTATTATTGTCTAAGCATTCAGCTTTATCGGCAAAAATTATACTTGAAATATTCAAGAAAGCCTTGCCATTTATAACCCAACTCTCTAATGTTACAGGCCTCCCGTTGGATCAAGTTTTAGCAGCACCCGTCGGTTTTAGAGTTGAATGGTTTCTTATAAGACAGGCGGTCAAGGATAATGAGTTAATTCCCAGAAGAGCTGAACGTCCATATTATCCTTATAAAGGTGCATTCGTTTTGAAACCTAGAAGCGGTCTGCATGAAAATATAGCTGTTCTAGATTTCTCCTCAATGTACCCGAACATTATGATAAAATATAATATAAGCCCTGACACTTATCTGCCATCTGTCGAAGAATTATCTCCAGAAGAATTTTGGATGGCTCCTGAAGTAGGTCACCCTTTCAGAAAACATCCTCCAGGCTTCTATAAGAGAGTTCTAGAAAAACTATTGTCTTTGAGAAGTGAAATTAAAAAGCAACTTAAAAATCTGCAGCCCAGTTCCTTAGAGTATCTCCTCCTCGATAACCGCCAAAAAGCTGTAAAGATTATTGCTAACGCTTGCTATGGCTATACAGGCTGGCTAGGTGCCAGATGGTATGTTAAACCATGCGCTGAAGCTACAGCTGCATTTGGAAGAAAAATCATAAAGGAAACTATAAGTATTGCAAAGGCATATTCACTTAAAATAGTTTATGGCGATACCGATTCAATATTTGTAGTGAATGAGCCGGAAAAAATAAGCAAATTTATAGAGACTGTTGAGAAAAAACTCGGACTAAACATAAAAATCGATAAAATTTATACTGTTTGCCTCTTCACTGAAGCTGCGAAGAGATATGCAGGTCTCCTTCCAGACGGCAGAATAGATGTCATAGGCTTTGAAGCTGTGAGAGGCGACTGGTGCGAACTTGCACAGGAAGTCCAGCTGAAAGTCATAGAGCTTGTTCTCAAAGCTAAATCTCCTCTCCCAGCAATAAAATATGTAAATGGCATTATTTCAAATCTGAAAAGACAGAAAATACCGTTTGAAAAGCTGATTATATGGAAGACTATATCTCGACCCATAGATAAATATGAAGTTGTTCCTCCACATGTAGCAGTTGCAAAATCACTAATCGACATGGGATACGCTATAAATGTAGGTGACAAAGTGGGATACGTGGTCACTAAAGGAGATTCCAAAAAATTATCTGAAAGGGCGAAACCATATTTCATGGTGAATTACAGCGACATTGACATTGATTACTATATTTCAAAACAAGTAATTCCTGCTGCACTGAGAATACTTTCCATATTTAACGTAACTGAAAGAAATTTCCTCAGAAAAACTTCTACTCTAGACTCTTGGTTTATTAAGCGATCTCCATGACTGTTAACCTCACAGACTGTTCCAATCTTACATAAACCTCAAAGAATTTCATCGAAAGTTAAAAGTGTTAAATTTACAGGCCTCTTAGTAATACTTCCCACCCTCGCTCCGACAATAATCTTTACATCTTTATCCCCAGCTAGATCCACTATTCTCTGAGTTATAACACCATCAAATATTATAGCATGTGCATTTCTTATTTTATGAAGTTCTTCAGCTAAATCTCTTACCGGCAATTCTTTAATTTCGTTCCATTTTTCATCATATATTGTCGCCTTAAGTGTACCAATATACTCTCTTATCCTCTCCTTTACTTTTTCCGGAATTACTTGGATCGCAGTCTTCTTCAACTTCTGCTTCTCCAATGTTGATTTTTCTATTTGAGTAATGTAATTCTCAGCGGAAACCATGTTAGAAAGACATTTAACTATCTCCTTCGCTGTTAATTCCTCCACTTCTTTACCTGGCGGTGCTCTAGCAACATAATCTATATCAGCTACCTGTAGAAGTTCCTTCAATATTAATTCCCCTGCACGATCTCCATCTACGAAGGCTATCGACGTTTTCTTTCTGGTAAGCTCTATTATCGTTTTAGGAATAGATGCTCCCTCTATCGCAATGGCATTTCTATAGCCATGTCTAAGCAGATTTATCACATCGGCTCTTCCCTCCACTATGATCACAGTATCATCGTAAGGTACATCCGGTCCCGCCGGTAATTTTTCCTCGCCAAACTTTATCACTTCTGCCATCCTAATTTCCTTTAATATTTTCTCTATGATCTCCCTAGTTTCAGGAACCTTTTCCCTTTCCCATTTACGCAAAATCTCCTTAGCCCTTTCAATAACCTTCTTCCTCTTTGCAACTCTAAGATCTTCTATATCCTTTAAATAAAATCTAGCGGAACATGGGCCGACTTTATCTATAGTCTCAATGGCAGCTGCCATTAAAGCCGTCTCCACCTTATCCAAACTTGACGGTATCACCACTTCTCCTGTAGTTCTCCCTCCACGTGTTTCTAATTTAACCTGTATTCTACCTATCCTCCCCGTTCTCTGTAGTTCACGTAAATCCATCTCATCTCCAAGTAATCCTTCAGTTTGCCCGAAGATCGCCCCGATCACATCAGGTTTCTCAACTATTCCTTCAACTTCGAAATAAACTGTTATATTATACTTGGCTGTGACTGAAGCTCCACCCATGTTGACTCCTCCATACATTATAATTTGATCTTCCAATAACCGGAAACGGAATTAAATATAAATTTTGAGCAATAATCTATTTAGAAGCTGATTAGATAAATGTTGCCCCGGTAGCTCAGCGGTTAGAGCGGCGGCCTCGTAAGCCGTTGGTCGCGGGTTCAAATCCCGCCCGGGGCTTCATCTAGTCGGTCTAAAACCCTAAAGACGCCTTTAAATACTCAAAATTCTTATAAAAATGGAATGATCGACATAAATGATTATTCTGATAGGCTGGAACGGTTCAAGAGCAATATTTCAAAGCTAAGGTATAATCGTCTAGCGTTAAAGTTCCTGGATCATCTAGATGTATTCGGACTTTCACAAGGCAGAATTGTAAAGTACGCTGAACACCTTCCACTTCTTCTAAGGATTATGGACTTCAATCCGAAGAAGGCGAAGAGAGAAGACGTCGAGAAAGTCGTTGCTTGGATAAACAGTCAGCCATACAAGGAGTGGCCAAAGCACAACTACAAGCTTGTATTCAGAAAAATTTATTCAGTATGCAAAGGTTAAGTATTGCAGCAGAATCGGCCCAATGCCGAAAGAAGCCAGCTGGATAAACCTCAGAGTAAAAGAGAAAGATTCTAGAGTTACGCCCGACAGCTTACTCTTCAAAGAAGAGTTTGAAGCCATAATTAAGACTTAATTCATGGAACGCAACTTCTGACCGAGGACATCAAGAACAGACTGCTATCAGAGATGGCTAAGTATGGGTTAAGAGCTATTGAGCCGTTAACCATCAGGGAAAAGGATGGTTGCTTTGAAATCGTGGATGAGGAGTAGCACTGGAGGATAGGAAGGGGTTCGACTGGAAGACAATACACGCAGTTATCAAGAAATTCACGGATCATCTCGAGTGTTGGCTCTCCGGGAAGCGTGTGAGTACTCCGAGGATCCTGGTGTAGAAGCCCGTCGACAAGTGGGTCTCCAGCTGATTCTCTCTCCTCTATATGGATCGGCATGGCTTCGAGGAGGGCATCATCCGGCTCATAGAGGAATTTCGAAGGTCTCAGCGACACTTTTAATATTAATTGTTACTCACCGAATATAAGAAAAACGTGAGTATTTAAGCAGTCCAAAAATGGAGGATACAGCTTTGTCTCGGCAATCGTCGCCCTCCAGTCACCTTATGATCGTTCCTGCTATTCTCTCTGACCTCTGGGTCTTCTCTGTGAATCTTTTAAGGAGCTCTTTGCCACTGAGGATCAACATCTTAGTGGTTCTCTCCAACCCTTCTTCCGCTGGTTTTCAACGTCAGAGGAACATTTTGTCGGTGCTCAATTCTTCCCGTTGGTCTTGAACTCCATTATAAGCTACGACGCTTCCCTCCGATTTCCTCGTGCATAGGCGTATAGTATTGCGATGGTTCGGCTAGGCGTCACGCAGAGGTATTTGCGCTTCCAGCTTGGCAGCAGACTGAGACTCAGTATTTCTCTGCTCTAGGTCAGCTAATGTGCCATGATAGAGCCTTAAACACCAGCTCGGCTTCGATGGTGCTAGATGTAACGGAGTTTTTCTTAATGTCTTTTATGGTCTCCTTGTCGGTGAGCTTGTAGTACTTCTTCCGCCCTGTGTGAATGGTTAGAAGTTTTCTGTCAGCTAAGGTGATGCTTGCCTCTTCCCTTGTCTCTGGAGGACGAACTTGTCACCGGCAAGAGCCTCAACGAACTTTGTGAGCGTATCTTTCTAGGCAGAATTATTATGTAAGTGAAATTAAGCTAGAAGCCATAAAGGCTATTAATATGATTGCCGATGTAATTGTTACTGCTATTATATGTAATGGAAAAAGCATTGGCACTCTTTTCTATACTCCAAAAATTTATCCCTGAAAAAATTTTGTCAACATCTGTTCTTCCAAGAATTTTAACAAAGCCAGCTTTCTTATCTCCTCTAAACCTTTATTTAAAAGCGTGTTCCGTTTTAATATACTTTTCGAGTTTCTCTTTCTTTCACAAAATAAATGTTAATTTTAAAAATTTTTCATTGAATAAATAAGTTGAACTATTTTATAATGGTCCTTTGTAATATCTCGTCGCGGGACAAGCCAAACATTTTTTCTGCTTATATCTTATGCATTTTCCACAGTTTATTCCGCAAGGGGCATCATCGGCACTTCTATCTGTAACCAGTTTTATCGGGAGATATTTTGGAATAGTAGGTGCTTCAGCTATTATTGCTTCTGAACGTCTGATGCCTTTGTAGGCTCTGACGGAGCAATGTTCAATTATAGCGTTCAAAGTTTCAACGTTTTCAGCAACCATTATCGTCATGAGATTGTAAGCGCCAGTGGTTCTGGCCAAAAATATCATTCTTGGGCACTTTGAAAAAATCTGGATGAGTTCTTGCAGTCGTTTAGGTGTTTCAACTTCTGCACAGATAATCGCTAAGTAAATGCCGAGTCTTTCAGCGTTTAATCCGGCTGAAACTTTAAGCAAATCCTTTGAGAGTTTCTGCAATCTTTTTCGGATGCTTACGTGAGATAGGCCTAACTTTTTCCCAAGCTCGGTTAGCGAAACTCTTCCATTCTCTTGTAAGAAAGCAATTATCTTTCTATCTGTTTCATCCATTTTTCCCTTATTACATTTTGTAACAAAAAGTATAAATTTGTTTTCTGTTTTGTAAATAATATGGTAGAAAAAGTGAGATGTTGAAACTTAAGAAAGGAGATGAGGTGTAACGAATCTTGATGTGATGTTAACCACGGATAGACCTTTGATAAGTAATTATCATAACAATGAGTTCTTAGGTTTTGGAACTACTGCACCGCCAAACGTTGTCCCAGAGCGATTCTTTAAAGCCTTATTTTTCCCGCCTATAAAAACGGTTAAAGGCATACCGACGAAAGCACTCTATGGACTTAGGAAAATCGAAGCATAGCTCTTAAACGAAGGGTTCAAAGTCTTAACCGTTGACCCTGATAATCTCAAATCTTACATAGATAAAACCAACGTTTTAGACATTTGCATCATATGTCCTCTCGATATAGGTTCCGCGTCATCAATTTTCGCTAAATTTTTAAAAACAAGAGAACCATATGTCGCAAAACATTTTCGCTTATTGCTTGAAAAACTCGAGGTTAAAGAAGCTAAAAGACGAGGTCCCAAAATAATCGCTGGCAGTCCAAGTGTGTGGCAGTTGAAGCTTAACCCAATATTTATGGGTACGCATGGAATTGTCTGCATAATAGACGGAGAAGCTGAAAAAGTTGTCGGAAGAATTTTTAAAGCTGCAATTAAGGGTGAGGAATTATCAATGTTTTATAAGGTTAAAATAACTGAAGTTGTTAAGACGGCTACTGGCATAATGACTAATAACAATCTTATTCCTGCTTGCACTTTGATAACTGGTTTACCTCAAGAGACTGAAGAAGATGTGATTAAAACAATTGAGTTGATGGATGACCTTAAAGATTTTAAGAGTTTAACTATATCGTTGTTCTTTGTTCTCATGGATAGGTTAAAGAATGGAAACTGGTTTACGATGGAGCAGATGAATGATTTACAGATGGAGCTTCCTATGGAATGTTTAAGACATGACATATGCTGGATGAAAATAATGATGAAATCTTACTTCAAGGAAAAATTGTACAGCAAAATCTTATCATTATCCTATTGGATTTTCGTAAAGAGCATCGAGAGGAAAGCGAAAAACGTCTATACCTCTCTTCCATTTCAGAAAAGATTTTCACACGTTGGGGAGGCAAAAATATGAAAATTTGTTTGATATCGCCTCCTTATAATTCGTCTGTAAAATCTGTTGTTGGAGCTTCATCTCCACCTTTAGGATTAGCTTATCTTGCTTCTGTGTTAAGGGATACTCACGAGGTGAGAATAATTGATTCGAATATTCTGGACTACCGTATGGAAGATGTAAGGAGGGAGCTGCAGGATTTCTATCCAGACATTGTTGGAATAACTTCTGTGACACCATCTATACCTCAAGCTTATGCAGTTGCTAAAATGGCGAAAGATGTGAGAAAAGACTGCACAGTTGTTATGGGTGGGCCTCACGTAACTTTCTTACCTGTGCAAACCTTGAGAGAATGTAAATACGTCGACATTATTGTTGAGGGTGAAGGGGAGAGAACTGTAGAAGAGTTGACTAAGGCTATTGAGAATGGAGTTTCATTGGGAAAGGTGAGGGGCATCACTTTCAGAAAAGGAGATAAGATAATCGATAATAAGCCCATGCCTTTTATCAAGAACATAGATGAGATTCCGTTCCCAAGCAGAGACTTGCTACCCTTCGATAAGTACCAAGCCAACGGAGTCAGATATACTACTATGCTTACGAGTCGCGGTTGTCCCTTCGGCTGTTCTTTTTGCGCTTCCTCCCGTCTGTTCGGTGGATATTGGAGAGGTAGAAGTCCTAAAAATGTTTTAGAAGAGATAAGGATAATCTATGAGGATTACAATACTAAAAACATCGAATTTTTGGACGATACTTTCACATTTAATCAGAAGAGAGTTGAAGAAATCTGTGATGGAATAATCAGAGAAGGATGGGACATCATTTGGGGCGCATCCTCAAGGGTTGACACTTTAACAAGGAGACTTGTTGAAAAGATGAAAAAGGCGGGATGTTGGATTCTATTCTTAGGCATAGAATCTGGATGTCAAAGAATCCTCAACGGAGTAGGGAAAGGAATAACTCTTGAACAAGTGAAAAAGGCTGTAAGAATAGTGAAGGAGGCTGGAATAGAGGTTTTAGGCTCCTTCATACTTGGCTTCCCAGAAGACACCGTACAAACGATCAAACAGACGATAAACTTTGCCAAAAAATTGAATCTAGACTATGCTCAATTCTCAATACTTACTCCTTATCCAGGTACTCCGATCTTCGATTTCGCCATAGAAAACGATTTGTTACTAACCAAGAATTGGAGTAAATACACTGCCATTGATCCTGTAATGAAAATCAAAGGAATAACCGAAAAACAACTCAAGAGTTTTCTGCAGAAGGCATATATCAGCTTTTATTTCAGACCGAAAATTATTTGGAGATGGATAAGAAATAGACAGTTTACTTTCATAAAAATTGGTGTGAAAGCTGTGATAAATTATCTGAGGGGGAGAACATAGTGCATGAAGCAGATTTAGTTGCAAACACCGTTAAGTTATGGCTTGGCAATCCAATCTCCAGAAGATTGCTAAGATGGGTTTCAAAAAGAAATGAGGGAAGCAGTAAACTAGAGGTTGCCCTAAAAAATATGTGGTGAAAACGTAAAATTAAGTGTTCAAGAAAGACTTGCCTACTGGACAGTTAAGTTAGCCCTCGACAAGGCTTCTCAATCTTTCGAAGTCTCAAAAGAACAGTTAGTAGAATCCCTTAAAAGCCCCTTAGTAAGAAGGGGAATATCAAACGTTCTTGAAGGAATAGGTTATTATGGTGTACGAAGACCACAAACAACAGCTGCACCCTTCCTCATAGTCTGGAACTTTACAAAAAGTGTAATTTAAGGTGTAAGCACTGTTATGAAAACGCTGGACCTAGACCTGCACTAGACGAATTAACAACAGAAGAGGAAAAAAGCGATAGATGAGTTTGCAGAGGCAGGAGTTGTCGCTCTCTCCTTCTCTGGAGGAGAACCTCTAATGAGAAAAGACTTTTTCGAAGTGGCTAAGTATGCTGCTGACAAGGAATTTTATGTTTCCGTCGCTACTGATGGAACCTTAATAACTGAAAAATTGCTCAAAAATGAAAGATGTAGGCGTCCAATATGTTGAAATTTCTCTGGATGGGTTTGAAAAAACTCACGATGAGTTTAGAGGTATACCTGGAGCTTGGAGGAGATCTGTAGAAGGGATAAAAAAACTGTGTTAAGGTAGGCCTAGATACAGGTGTTGCAACAACGGCGACACATTATAATTTAAAAGAGATTCCGAAGCTGGCAGAATTCGTCGAGAAAGAACTGCATGTGAGGCGTTTCATAGTCTTCAACTTCATTCCAGTAAGCCGAGGAAAGGAAATAATAAGTCAAGATTTAACTCCGAAAGAAAGAGAGGAACTTCTAGATTTTCTCTACTCAAAGCTCATCGACACTAACTGCAAATTAGACATTTTCTCCACTGCACCGCAATACGCCGTTACATCATTCAAATTTGCCTTCGGTCCTGTGATTGCAACCCACTTCACAAACAAAGCAGCAATGGAAGCACTCCAAGGAAGAACGAAGTCTTTAACTGAATTTATTGGTGGATGCGGTGCTGGAAGACTATACTGCGGCATGGAACCAAATGGAGATATCGAACCATGCGTATTCATTCCTATAAAAGTGGGGAACATCAGAGAACAAAGACTGGTCGACATCTGGAGAAACTCCCCAGTTCTGAAAAAAATAAGGAACAGAGACATTTTCAAAGGTTGCGGAGAATGCAAATATAAATATATTTGCGGAGGATGTAGAGCGAGAGCCTACGCCTATTTTAACGACCTGCAAGGTCCAGGTCCCGGCTGTAGCATTAACGAAAAATACTGGGATGAAGTAACCAGAATACAAACCACATAACAAAACGCTTATCTTAAGATGTTGGAGGAGGTAAAAGTTGAAAATACCTAAGATCGAATTATTATATGTAATAGTGGAGTATCGAATACTGGAACTTTAACGGGTTTAGCTGCTTTTGATGTTGTTAAAAAGTTAGGAGAGGAGAATATTGAAATCTACTCGTTACCCACATTGGTTAACAAGATTCCAAGACAAAGCATGATCATTAAGAAGATCGAAAGGCTCATAATTGTTGATGGCTGTCACAGTAAATGTGCTAAGAAGATACTGGATTCATTGGGAATAAAGTACGCTGGATATTTGAACTTGGAATATGTTCTTAAAATAAAAACTTGGACCTTTCACAACATTTAAGTATTCAGAAAAAACTGTTAGACACGTTTCTTTAGCTATAAGAGAGAAGATACGTGAGTTAAGTTTATGATGCTATAGCATTTCTTCATTTACAATTTGTAGCCAAAGGTATAAATATTATTTTAATTTTTGATGTCTATGCTGGAGAGATTTAAGATGAAGATAGCATTTGCATCTGAAGAAAACAAGGGTCTTGAAAGCAGAATAGCCTATCATTTCGGAAGATGCCCATACTACGTTTTCGTTGAAGTGGAAAACGGTCAGATAAAAAGCGTGGAAACCAAACAAAACCCCTACTTTAACAGCCACGCTCCAGGAGTTGTTCCAGAATTTATAGCAAGTCAAGGCGCAAAAGTTATCATTGCTGGTGGGATGGGGCCACGGGCAATTGACTGGTTTAACAGGTTGGATGTTCAAACGATTACTGGTATTTCTGGAGTGGTTAGAGATGTGCTTAACGATTATTTGGCCGGTAAGCTGGCTAATGCGGAGCCTTGTAATGAATATAGGGAGTGTGGAAGACACAGTGGGTACTATGGTCTTTACTAGTCAGGGATAATATCATGGTTTTACATTTTTTAACAAAAATGTAAATATGTTTTCTATTAGCAATTAAGCTAAAAATTTGAGAAGAGATGAAAGATGATTGAAGCCAAAACCAAGATGTTACCTATATGCGGAAAAGAAGCAGAGAATCTCAACATAATCTTGGTATGTGGCGGAGTAGCAAATGTTGGGTTAATCGGATACTTAGCCGCCGTTTTTATGTTGACATAGCTAAAAGAGCTAAGAAATTGACAGTCATAAATGAATGTCAAAATCAATGTGAAAAACGTTGAACAAGCTGGAGTGAAAATTGACTATAACTTCATAGTTACTGAAATGATAAAGAAGATTCCGACATTCGACATAAAAGATGAGGATATTAAACTGGTTAAGGACAAAGTTGAGAAAGAGATTGTAGAAGCTGAAAAGTTTAAGGCGAAACTGTTTAGAAAGATTCTTATAGCTGTTGACTTTTAAAAACACAGAATATAGAAACATCTGTTCAGGAGATCAATCTCTTGCAAAAAGTTGCTCATAAAAAGAGCAGGAATGATCCCAGAGATCTATTTTGCCTTTCTTTAACAAACTGTTTTCTTTTAATGAACTTTTCCGTGAATCCCTTATGAGGACAAGGTCTATAATCACTTTCTAAAGTATATATTACCCTTAGCCACTGATCCAAAAGAAGAATTGCGATGACTTCTTTTTCTTCTTTTTCTCCTTCGCTATTTTCTAAGCTAAGTTTTTCATCTTTTCCAATTTTTGTTCACATTTAGAGATTCCATTTCCACTCGGAACACTCTACAAAGGCTACTTAAAATTTGTTGTGAAAACCGAAATTCAAACCGATGTTTTAAAGTTATATTAGACTCCATTCAAATATCGTTACATTAATTTTCTAAGCTAACGATTATGGTTCAATATTTCAACATGATCTTCATATCCAATATAGGCTATGTCAGCTAGACCGCTGAAGATTCCTACCTCCACTACTCCAACTATATTCTTTATCCTTCTCTCAATTTTTTCGATCTCCACATATTCTCTTTCAAGGTGAAGATCGACTATAAGGTTTCCGTTATCCGTTATTACCGGTCCAACTTTACCTCCTTTACAGTTTCTCACTTCCACTCTGCCGAATCTACTTAACCTTTTTATTGTGCCTTTCCAACCGAATGGCAATATTTCTATTGGAATCGGATGCTTCTCCCCTATTCTAGTTACAAGCTTAGTATAATCAGCTATGATCACATATTTTTTAGACATTTCTGCAAGGATTTTTTCCCTAGTTAAAGCTGCTCCTCCTCCCTTTAAGAGATTTAGTGAGCTATCTATCTCATCTGCCCCGTCAATTGTGAGATCAACCTCGCTTAAACTATATACATCTAAAACTTTCAATCCCTTCCTAGCTGCTTCTAAATATACTTGAAATGAAGAGGCTGCAACTTCAACATTTAATTTTTTTCTCTCAATCTTTTTGCTCAATAAATCTATGAAGTGTTTCATCGTGGTGCCGGAGCCAAGCCCTATAATTTGGCCATCTACAACATGTTTTAAAGCTGCTTCTGCAGCCCTTCTCTTCGCAATCTCTGTCCCCATTTATCTCCCCAATGAATGTAAGATTTCACGTAAAAATAATTCTTTTCAATTTGACTTGTATCGCCAACTATAATTTGAACAGAATTGGTGGGGCCGGTGGGATTTGAACCCACGACCAACGGGTTTCTCTGCGCTCCAGAGCTATATCATCCCTTATCGGTCTTTAAGCTGGCAAGCTCTGGAGCCCGCCGCTCTCCCTTACTGAGCTACGGCTTATTGCTTTCATATGTCCCAACCCGAAATTTCGGCCCCAAAATTATTTTAAAAATTTTAGTGATAAGCTTTTCTTCATAGTCGTAACTGTATTGGGGACTCTTAATTTGAAATGATTTCCCTCATAGAGAATTTTATTAATATTTGTTAGTTAAATTCCAGTTGGAGTGAACTATATGCCCTCCAAGTATCCCCTTGTAGCTGTAGGTGGAACTTTCGACTTTCTTCACGAAGGACATATTCATCTGTTATCTAAATCCTTTGAAATAGGTGAAAAGGTTATTATAGGCGTTACAAGCGACAATTTAGCAAGGGGGAAAAATCATTATGTTCCTCCACTAAACGTAAGAATAGAGAAGTTGAAATCCTTCCTCAAAGATAAAGGATGGCTACATAGAGCTGAAATAGTGATCTTGGAAGATCCTTACGGTCCAACAATAACTGAGAGGGAAATCTCCGCAATCGTTGTAAGTGAGGAAACATTGGCAAGAGCATTGGAAATAAACAGGATAAGGCGAAGTAAATTGCTTCCACCACTGAAAGTTATAGTAATTCCATTGGTAAAGGATTTTGACTATAGGCCGATTTCTTCAACTAAAATTAGAAGAAATGAACGCCATTATATTAAATTTTTTAATTCAAATTGTTCCATTGTTTCTTGAGAAGGACTATATTGGCGGGTGAGAGGCGGCCTTTCCCCCAAACGCGATCACCTATTCTCATTGGGAGAAGTTGCTTCTCTCTCTATAGGCTCTCTCAACGTTGGGCTCTCGGCCCCCCTCACCCGGCGGGGGGATCAATGTCCCACACTTGGGTACCCCTAGGTTCATAGATGGAGTCTCCCTCTCCCCCGGTCCGTCGCGTGTGGGTCCCCATATAGTGATAAAGTGGCAGATGAAAATAAATTTATCACTTCATTTATTTAACTTGAGGTTGAACTTTGCAGCATACTGGTAATACCGTTCGTCCAATAATAAGAATCGATGAAAATAGCGGTATTCCTCTATATGGCTGTATAGCCTTCGGATTAATAGATAGGGGAACCAATATCATACAGGTTCGTCCCTCATCTTCATGTTTACTCTCATGTATATTTTGCTCCACCGACGCCGGTCCAAAATCACGGTGGAGACAGGTGGAATATATAGTTGACCTAGACTATTTGATCAGTGAAATTAGAAATCTAGTTAAATATAAAGGTGGAAAAAACATTGAAGCCCATATAGATACTGTTGGAGATCCCCTCACATATCCGCATATAGTTGAACTAGTACAAAAACTGTCGGAGATTAAAGGAATCAAAGTAATATCTATGCAAACCCATGGCATTCTGCTAACTGAACATTTAATTGATGAACTCTCAGACTCCGGACTATCCAGATTGAACCTTTCAATAGATGCTCTAGATGCATCTCTCGCCAAAAAGTTAGCTGACTCTCGTCTTTACAATGTTAATTATGTGAAAGAAATGGCAGAATATGTTGCCGCTTCATCAAATATTGATCTGTTAATAGCTCCTGTCTGGCTTTCCCCAATCAACGATTCGGAGATGCCTAAAATAATTTCATATGCTTTAGCGATAGGTGCCGGGAAAAGATGGCCTCCTCTCGGCATACAGAAATACGAGGTACATAAATATGGAAGGAAACCTAAAGGAGTGAAGAGGCTTACTTGGTATCATTTCTATAGAAAGCTTAAGTTATGGGAAGAAAAATTTAAAGTTAAACTTAAACTCTCACCTGAAGATTTTAATATAATTAAGCTTCCAAAGCTTCCTATAATGTTTAAACGTTTCGAAAAGGTGAAGGCTAGAACTATAGCTCCAGGCTGGCTTAAAGGCCAAAAACTTGCGATAGCTAAAAGCAGGGTGATCACACTTGTCAATGCCGGGGAGATTCCCCTTGAACACAAAGTTACCGTTAGACTGCTCAGAGTGAAAGATAACATTTACATTGGCGAAGCTGTATAAATTGCTTGGATGCGAAGCCTCCTATTAACTACTTGTCCAGGCATAGAGGATGTAGCGTTAGCCGAAACTGAACGTTTAATCTTCTTTTCACATTACATTTTAAAACCGATGGGTATTCAAGGCAGACTAATTTTAACTTTAAATGAAGACCCCTCTCTTGCAGCAGAAAAGTTAAATAAATTCTCCAGAACTATACATAGAGCTGTAATATTATTGGCATTATTCAACATTCGAAGAGACAGTTCAGGTCTAGAAGATATATATCATAACATTTTAAAGTTAAACTCACTGGAAGATTACTTAAATTCTAAAGTGACCTTTGCAGTTCGATGTGAGAGACTGGGCAAACATGAATATACATCCATTGATATAGCGAGAGTGGCTGGTAAAGCCTTGCAGGATTCATTTCCCATAACGAGAAGACCAAAGGTAAATTTAGATTTTCCATCTATAATTTTCAGGGTAGATGTAATAGGCACCTCCTGCTTCATAGGTGTATGCACCACTGGGGACAGATCTCTCCATAGACGCGGCTACCGCATATATGATCATCCTGCAGCGCTTAAATCTACTCTAGCTGCAGCCCTAATCTTCCTCTCAGAGGTTTCATCTAATTCTCTAGTAGTCGACCCGATGTGTGGCGGTGGAACAATACCCATAGAATGTGCCTTTCTCAATCCAAATTTAAAAAGGATTATCCAAGGATTCGACATTTCACCCAAACATATACATGGTGCAAAATTGAATGCATTAGCAGCTGGAGTACATCATAAAATTAGCTTCCAAGTGGCGGATGCAAAAAAACTAGATGAAATTGTGAACTGCAACATAGATAGAATAATCTGCAATTTACCATATGGAATAAGAGTGGGAAGAAAGAGTTTTCTAAAAAAATTATACTCAGATTTTCTGTTCTCCACTCTAAAAGTATTATCCAGTGATGGAAAGATAACCTTGCTTACTACACAAGCAAAATTGATGAAAAATCTATTAGGAGAAATTGGAAGTTTAAAATTGAAATGTGAAAGAATTGTTGGACATGGAAACCTAAACCCCCATATCTTCCTTTTAGAGAAAGCATAAAGTTAATATTCAATCTATGTTAATAACAGGCTGAATAGTAGTGGAGTGTGAATAAAATGCCTCTAAGACCTGGAAGATGTTACCGTCGAATAAGCAGACCACCCTATACTCGACAGGAATATATCAGCGGAGTTCCCCCTCCAAAGATATCTAGATTTGATATGGGGAATCCTAAGGGCACTTTTCCAGTCGTAGTAAAACTAATCTCTAAAGAGAAAGGTCAAATAAGGCATAATGCACTTGAAGCTGCAAGAATCTCCGTTAACAAACTTATGGAAGAACATGGACGGCAGAACTACCATTTAAGAATAAAAGTTTACCCACATCACGTGTTAAGGGAGAATAAAATGATGGCCTTTGCAGGTGCAGATAGACTGCAAGACGGTATGCGTCAAGCATTCGGAAAACCCATAGGAACCGCTGCAAGAATTAAAACAGGCCAAGAAATAATCATAATAAGAACAAAACCAGAGCTCGTAGATAAGGCTAAATACGCTCTCAAAGTTGCTTCATCGAAGATATCAGTACCTACAACTATAATAATAGAAAATTTAACTAGTTAGCTAATTTTAGATTCAACTACTCGTCGTCGCCGGGGTAGCCAAGTGGTTAGGCGGCGGACTGCAGATCCGCTATACGGGGGTTCAAATCCCTCCCCCGGCTCTTTACAAACGTAAAATTTTGATATATGAGAGGATAGTATGCTAAATAAAAGTCAACGATGTCTTCTAGTTTGCCGATGTATTTTGTTTTAATTTTGTTTCCTTCTCTCCACTATTTATAAATATAGTAATTAGGAAATATTTGATCCGTCAACTCTCTTATAATTTATTCTTTTAACTACTATTGTCAAATCATCATGCCTCCATGTATAAATTGATGATTCTTTAACAGGAAATTCTACGTTACATTAAAAAGGTTAAGTATGTAAAAACTCTGCAGACATAACGACAATTTCACTCTTCTTATAAAGCTACTCCAATAGACGAGAGAGACAAGAAAATTATTTGAACGCTATCAAGGAAACGAAAAGGTTTGTTCAAAGAACTCTGTCAACTTAACTGTTGATGCAACATTTAAATAAATATTTATCGGAGAGTGAAATCTATAATTAATCTTTATTTCATATTTCTTTAAAGGGGTTTTATTTGGTTGAATCTTTTAAGCCTTCCAGCTCCACAGGTATATCTTCAATTGCCCATAAGATTCTATCTCTAAAGGATAGGGCTAGAATTGTTAATGAATGGTTGAAGGAGAGATTGCAGAGGGTTCTGCCAGAGATTATGCTGCGTGAAGGCTTCGATATGTGGATCGTTGCTGGCAGGGAGTATAATGAGGATCCAGTTATGCTCTCCCTTCTTCCTGCAACCATGCTTTCAGCTAGGAGAAGAACCATATTGCTCTTCACACTTAAAAGGGATGGAAGTCTTGAACGTCTAGTTCTTTCTCGTTATAGTATTGAGGGCTATTATGAGGCTGCCTGGGATCCTGAGAAGGAGGATCAATATACCTGTTTGGCCAGATTGGTTAGGGAGAGGGATCCAAAATGTATCGGAATAAATATTTCAGAGAATTTTGCCTTCGGCGATGGATTAACCCATACCGAATATTTATTGCTGCGGAAGGCTTTAGGCGATGAATACATGAGTAGGGTTAGGGGTGCTGAGCGTCTAGCTGTCGGATGGCTGGAGAAGCGTATCAAACCTGAGATAGATGCATATCCAGGTATCCTTGAAATAGCTCATACAATAATCCGCGAAGCCTTCTCAAACAATGTTATCCATCCCGGTATAACTACCACAAATGACGTGGTTTGGTGGATACGTCAAACAATTCTCGAATTAGGCTTGGAGACATGGTTCCATCCAACAGTGGATATTCAAGCCCCAGATCAGCCTCCAATGAAGTTCGGTGAGAAACGGAAAGAACGTAGAAAACTCATATTGCCTGGAGATCTAATACACTGCGATGTAGGAATAAGATATCTAGGTCTATGCACAGATACACAACACAACGCCTACATCCTAAAGCTCGGTGAATCCGATGCGCCAAAAGGACTTAAAGAAGCGCTAACCGTAACGAATAGATTGCAAGACATCCTACTTGAGGAATTCGAAGTAGGTAGAACTGGAAACCAAATATTGAAGGCTGCTCTAGAGAAAGCTGAAAATGAGGGAATTAAGGGAAGAATATATACACATCCACTAGGCTTCCACGGCCATGGAGCAGGGCCAACAATAGGTTTATGGGACAAACAGGAAGGTGTTCCAGGCAGAGGTGACTACCCACTCTATGAAGATACATGTTACTCAATAGAACTATGCACATATAACTCAATACCTGAATGGAATAACTTGGAAATACGAATGGCTTTAGAAGATGATGCCGTATTCACTAATAATAAGATGTATTGGATGAATGGAAGACAAGAAGAACTATACCTCGTAGGCTGAGATAACCTTCAACAATTTAATGGCAGATTAAATTAGTCCATGAAAGTTAGAATATAAAATGGTTAACGATATTCAAGTTGCTTAAAACTGGAACGGTAACATAATATAGTAAGTTATTAAAACTGCAGCTGGAATTGCAAGATTATCATCTAGTAAATGCTGCTTTTCAGCAATTGCCGAAATTAAAGTAATGATAACTCCTTTTAAAACTCCGAAAAAGAAAGCAGTTAATGGAATCCCAACAGCTAGAAAACCCAATGTACCTGCAATGGTTTTGCAAGCTTTTCGAACATTTGGATCAGTTGAGACATATAGTGAAATAGCTTCCTCCTTCCTCTTAAAAAGGAAGAAGCGGATAATTCCAGTAATACCATCACCTATAGCGGTTAGAAGCATAGCTGCAGCAGCTAATGGACGATTAACATAGAAGAAAACTGATCCAACAACCAAGTAGATTAAACAATAGTAAACTTCGCCAAAATTACCTTTAACTTGAAACCAATCCTTCTCCCTATTCTTCAAGTGTGGAATCAACGTGTATAGTACAAAACCTAGAGCAAAAATAGTCCAAATATAAATATCATTAAAAACGTATAAATAGGCATATACTGCTGGAATGGTGCTGAAATGGATGATCTTTCTATTAACCCAACAATACCCGCCACCTATCTTCTTAGTTAACGTGACAGCTAAAAGTATGGGAACAGCAACAATTAAGCCTACTACGAGATCGTTTAAGAGAGGGTCTCCAGTTAACATACAATGAACATTAAACTACAAAATGTATTTTAGCTTTGCTTTTTTAAATTAAATTTTGAAGCCTATTAGGTGAATTGATCCTTTATCTCTTAAATGCCATGAAGCTTTATCTACTTACTAATTTACTGTTAACTTGTTCATGTTAAGGTGAGAATGAGACCGTAATTTAACTCTAAGTAGATCTTAAACTTAAACAGCATTTCTCCACGTTAAAGAGATAAACAGTTTTCAAAGAATATTTTTAATTCATTATTATTATTCAAGCACTCTTAATTCTTCCTTAATCAGGAGCGATAAGTAGTATAGCTCAATTCAGCCTTATATGGCGACATAACTAATTTTGTAAAAATATATAAATTAATTGGAGAGAATTATTTGCCTAGTTCTCAATCCATGTGATTAACCATGGTTCCTATGAATCGTCTCATATTTCTAATTCCTCTTCTATCTTTGCTTTCAGTATCCTCATTCGTTCAAGTTTCCGCTTGGAGTAATGGTGGTTTTAGTGATGATCCTTCAAATCCAAAGTATGGTACTCATGATTGGATTGCCCAGCATGCTTTAGATTGGTTGCCTATTGAAGAGAAGCAATATATCTTGGATAATCTTGCAATGTACTTATATGCAACAGAGTTACCTGATAATGGCCAAGTTCCTGACGGTATTGGAGACACAGCCCTACATCATATATACTTCAATTTGCATGAAGTTCTAATCGACGATTCAGCGGCAGTTAGAGTCGCCGCCACCTATAATGAAGCTCTGAATTTTTTAAGGGAAAGAAATTATGTTGAAGCAGCTAAGTATGTGGGGATTATGAGTCACTATATTGCTGACATGGCCGTGTTTGGTCATGTTATGGGAGCTAATACCGATTGGGGAGCGGAACATCATCACAGTGATTATGAGGAGTATGTTAGTCAAAGAACTTCAAGTTATGATTCAGAGTTCAATATTTATCTCTCCTTTGATGGAAGCCTCGACATTATCTCGGCATATGATGCAACTGTAAAACTTGCATATGATACGACATTTGATGTTGACGGAAATCTGACATGTGTATGGATGGATCAAAACTATAATTGGTCCAATCCAATATTTAGAAATAGATGTGGCGAATCACTTAATCTTGCTGTCAATTACATTACAGATGTTCTACACACATTGTATTTGGAGGCCTTTTCCACTCAAGCAGTAGAGCATATTGTAATCAATGAGTTTGAATCTAACCCACCTGGAAATGATAAATCTCTATCAGTGGAGGAGTGGGTTGAACTCTATAATCCAACTTCAAATTCAGTGGATATTAGCAATTGGAAATTAATTACAACCCATGGGGAGACAGTTACCATAACTATTCCTCAAGAAACTGTGATAGAACCATATGGATATTATGTTTATAGCCGTGGTCAAGAGTGGTTGGACAATGAGGATGAATCCATAATGTTGCTTGATGCTCAAGGTAGAGAGGTGGACCGAACACCCATAAAAAGTGATACTGCTAATGATGATCAGTGTTGGGCTAGGTATCCAAACGGCCAAGATAATAATTCCGATACAGACTGGAGATTCCAACAATCAACAAAAGGTTATTCCAATGGTGAAGAGAAGTCACCAAGCTCAATCACATGCATAGTTTTTCCATCAAACATAACCATTGGCGAAGAGGTAGTTATAAGTGGAGCTATAAATCCAACTCACACAATGGCCCCCGTTAAATTAAGATATACCATAAACGAAGGTTTATCCTGGTCAACCATTGAAATCACAACTACCAATATGAAAGGCGAATACTCCATCACATGGAAGCCTCCGACACCAGGTAAATACGTAATTGAAGCAAGCTGGGAAGGCGATCAAGACCACTATGGAGCAACCACCACATACACCATAACCATATTAAAAATTCAAAGCACCCTAACCATAGAAGCATCAAAAACAACAATTACAACAGGTGAAACCATTACTATAACAGGAAAAATAAATCCACCTATTAATCAAGCCACAATAAACATTCTAAAATCCACAGATGGAAAGATCTTCAACAAGCTAACAGAGATAAAAACAGACCAAACTGGAACCTACACCTATCAATGGACATCGCAAACAGAAGGAATTTTCTATTTAAAAGCCAGCTGGAAAGGAGATGTTAACCATATAAAAGCCACAAGCAAAACAATAATCCTAGAAGTCAAAAAAGGAAAGGCAACATCTACAATTTACTCCATGGGTCTGCCAATAATCCTAACACTAATAAGCATTACAATTATCCTCATAATTTGGAAACAAATGAAGACTAAAACGTAAAGCTATCTAAAGATATTTTCATTATCATTTGATGGATACCAACTTCATTTCAGAATAAGTAATTTGTTAAAACACCAAACATTATTATATTTTACTTCAAACCCGTTCTCGCATATTATTTAAAGATGATTCAATAAATGTTTTATATCTTTCCTCTATGTATTTAGTTCTTGTCTTGGTGATTTATTATGTGGAGAGTGCTGCTCACATCTTTCTTGACGAGTTTTGTTTCAGGTGGTTTTGGAATTGCCATTCCACTTGTTTTGTTGGATAGGAATGTTAGTTTAGCTGAAATCGGCGTTATCATGTCAATCCTTCCATTAGTATTTCTTTTCATTAGGATTATACTTGCAGCTTTAGCTGATCAGGTCGGGTGGTCTCCAATTTTTTTGGTAAATTGGTTGACTCTTTCCTCTGCTTCTTTCATCTATTTGTTCGCTAGTTCGCCTATCGATTTTGCTGTG
>QMRB01000010.1 GCA_003649185.1 Thermoproteota archaeon
TATTTATTAATAAATATTTTTTATAACTTTAAATCATTAAAATAGAAAAAGAAATATAAAATTGATTAACAATACAATGATTATTTCTTCCTTTTTTCAAAAACTTATAATCGCACTTTTTATAAAAAAGAAAAAATATAAGTCCCCTATTCAACAAATATATTTGAAAATAAAATTTAGGAGGAGCTGAAAAATGGACCCTGTATATGATCCCTTCCCGGGATATTAAACTATTACTCTCCACTTATTTATTTTAATTTATTAAGAAAATTTTAAATATTCTACAATCCATTGTAATATTGGTGCAATTATGGTTAAAGTCAAAGAAAAAAGGTACATCGAAGAAACCACATATTTATCTATTTTAAATGAGAATATTGCAAGATTAATTTCAATTTTAACGATAGTTAATCCTCGGAACGTTTCAGAAATAGCTCGCGCGTTAGGGCTTTCAACCTCACTGACCCACTACTATATTAAAAAATTAAAGAAGAGGGGTTTCGTTAATGTTGTATCTAAAATTGATGATGTAAAGATAGGGTTACGTCCAGTCAGAATATTCATTAATGCTAATTTAAGCCTACGTAAATGGTTATTGGATGCTTTATGTCAAATTCCCTATTGGAGATATTTGTCTTATTGTATCGGTAAATTTAATGGAATTTATGGTCAATTTTCGATACCTTTTGGCAAAGAAATCGAGTTTCAGTCAATTCTAGATGAGCTTATTGATACAGGGCTTATAGAGAATTATGAATTATACTGGGTTAATAGAGTTATATATATTCCAAGAGGTTTTCATTGGTTTAATTTTAAGTCCAAAGAGTGGATTTTCAGATGGAATGATTGGATTAAAGAAGTATATGAAAGTAATCCATATCTAGTAAACTTAGTGAAAAATATCAATAATTCAAATAATTGGGTTACTCTAGATAAATATGATATATATATTTTGAAGGAATTAGAGAAGGATGCATATGTCAGTTTTAATGAAATTGCAAAAAAGCTAAATCTAACGGCTCCAGCTGTTAGATATCATTATTATCATCATATAATCAGATATAAGCTCTTAAGCGGTTTCAGACCGGTTATATTTCCATATCCTCTTAGTTCTTCAGACATGCATCTATTTAAGATAAGCTTTTATGACGCTTCGTGTCTTGGAAAGTTTATAACCTCTCTTCAAAACAAACCTTTCGCTTCTTCTGTAACCTTAATTTCTAGAGGAAATGATGCAATAGTCGATGTTTATTTGCCTAAAGTAGAATTCTTGAATTTCATAAATGTTCTTATGAAGTTGATTGATAGGGAGATTGTGAAAGACTTCTTCTATGTAACTCTACTTCTTGGAACCTATAAAAGGCAGACTATACCTTATGAGCAGTTTGTTGATGGTAAATGGCAATTTGAATATGAAAAATATAGGAGAACTATTGCTGAAATTTGTAAGAAATGTGAGAAGGTTAGGGTTCATCAATACTATTGATAGTTTAACCGTTAATATTATTATATTTGTTTGATATTTTATAGCTGGTGAGATTATTTGGAACATTGCGGTTCATTTTTTAAAATGTTTAACGGTTCTTTTTCGGTGAAATTTCTTTTACAGATTGCCGTTTTTTCCGCCTATATTTTAAGTTTGCGGTTCATCTTTGATATCTGTTCTAGTTAATTGTACCTTGGTGGTTGTTATGGAGTGGTCTTCAATTTTTAATGATTTGATTAATGGAGATGAATGGTCAGATAAGCTGATTTTAAGGTTGGCTGAAAGTTTTATTGAGGAGTGTTTTAGCGATGAGTTGAAGCTTTTAATGGCGGATGTTTCTAGATATAATGGGTTATGTGATGATGTGAAATCGTTGCTTCGGGTGGATTATATTTTTCATACTAAAAATTTTTCTTCTCTTTTGAAGGATCCTCTGGAACATTTGCATAATGTTTTGTATGCTAAGTTGAAATCTCTTCTCGTAAAGAAACCTTCAATTGATGATTTTAAAAAGATTGCAAATTTAACAGTTAAAAAATGTGTTGATACTAACTTGAGAATATTGTTTCAAAATTTTGTTGCTCTATCCATATTGTATGTTCTGCATTCTTTTAATCCTAGAATAGTTTATCCTGAGAATGGTTGGTTACACTTGACTAGAAGTAGAATGCAGAAGGATGGTAGGATTCCCCCTAACTTCGTGGTCATGCTTGACGGTAATGTTTTTTTAAGCTTCTTTTTGGAGGCTCCGAGACCTATAAAGTGGAGTGTTCGATTAAGTGATGCATCTAACTTGCCTTTACATGCTGCTCCTAGACCTGACTTAATGATATATTTTGGATGGGTGGATGATATTTTAAGTGATGGTTCAGAAATTATAAAGTCTCCTGACATTCTCATCGAATGTAAAGAGATAGATGGTTGGTGGAAGAGTAAGAGAAGGTCTGAGGGAATTAGGCATTTAACCAATGGTGGTATTGAAAATGTTTCAGCTATTAAAGTTATAGAGACCTATGCTAATCTCTATAATCCTGGAAAGATTTTTCTAATTTCAAAGGTGAAGGTGCCTAGAGGTGTTAAATATATGTTGAGTTTGAGAAATGTTGAAACTATTGATGATGTCGGTTTAAATCCGTTTAATATTAGAAGGCTTGCTGATTTTTTGGTGAATTCTAAATGTTGATTTTATATTTGAATGTTTAATAATGATTTTCGGTTGTGGTGCAGATTGTGGAGGAGCGGTTGAAGTCTCTTATAGCTCTTATAATTGCTGCGTTAAGTGTTCCATGGGCTTCGATTTTAGTTGTCTTTTCAGGGGCGCCTGGAGTTGTCTGTGCATTTTGGAGGCTTATATTTTCTCTGTTGATAACATTAATATTACTATTGTTATTTGGAGATGGTTTCAAGGTGAATTTTAAAATTCTCTTATTAACCTTTATTTCTGGTTTTTGTCTTTCTATTCATTTTGCATTTTGGATGGAGTCTCTTCATATGATTCCAATTGCCATTAGCACGACGATTGTGGATTCTTATCCTTTGTTTTCGGTGATACTTGGATGGTTATTTCTGGGTGAGCGGTTTGTCCCCATACAACTTTTCGGAGGTTTTATAGGTTTTCTCGGCGTTGTGGGGCTTTCATTTTCAACGTTTAAGGTTGAAGAAAGCTTTAGTTCTTTAGGTGTGTTATATGCACTTATAGGGGCGGTAAGCATATCCCTATACTTTATTATTGGCCGTTTCTTGAGGAGATTCATTAACACTTTACTATACACAGTTTTGGTTTATAGTTGGGCTTGTATTCCTCTATTTGCTTATTTAATGTTCTTTAACATTAACTTTTTATATTACAATGTTAATTCTTGGATATTTTTCATTGCTCTTGCAGTAGTTCCAATGCTTCTTGGACATAGCATGTTAAACTATGCTTTGAAATTTTTCAGCCTTCTCGCTGTTACAATGGTCACATTGGCAGAGCCCGTTGGTTCAGCTATTCTTGCATATATCCTATTGCATCAAAGGTTTGGAATTGCTACATCTCTATATATGGCTTTAACCTTGACCGGTATACTCTTAACTCTCATAGGAGAGAGGGACTGGTGATCAATCTGCCAATTTGACAGCATTTATATTGTTGAATCCTTCTAATTTAAAAGGCTAGGTTAAATTTATATTTTAACCATGCTTTATGCCATATAGAGTTGATATGCTTCAAGTAAGAATATTACGTGAGTGTTTCGAATCCATGTTAGAGTTGGCGAGAACTGCTCATCCAAGGGAGACTTTTCTTCTACTTAGAGGATTTATCAGAAATAATGTGGCAACTGTGAGCGAAGTGCTTCTTCCACCTCCAAGCTATGTTGGTTTTTCAAGTATAGGTGTCGATATTTATAGGTTGCCCATGGATTTCTCGATAATTGGAATAGCTCATAGTCATCCTTCAGGTTCATTGAATCCCTCTGTTCAAGATTTAAATTCTAAATACAAATACTTCTTTTTGATAGTTGCATATCCTTATAGATCAGAGATGGATGTGGCGGCATATGACTTTAATTGTAGAAGACTTGAAATCGCAGTTATAAGTTAACTTGTTAAATCATAGAAGTTGCTTTAGGAATATCTGTCATGAAAGCTTTGATAAGATTTCTTCTCTTCTAAAAATTTTGACACTAATTTTAAAAGTTAAAATATCTATTAAAATAAATATTCCTATAAGCATTAATGTTATGGTAGGGCCTAGAATGATCGCTCCAGCAGCTTGACCGAATACTAGTGCAAGAATCCGTATTAATAGAAGGGCACTTATCTGCTGTGCTTCCCTAACTCCCTTAACTTTCGCTGAAACTATAACTGTTAATCCAATTGTTGCTATGGATATTGTAGGTGAAAAACCAAATATCAACAGAATCCAAGTAACTGTTGGAATCATTAATTTTCCGTTTAGAATGTTAAATGATATGGTATTGGCGGTAACAGCATATATTAGAAATGAAACTAGGGTTACAGCCATAGATGGAATGAAGGATGCTAAGATTTTTCCTAGAAATAATTCGCTATCTGATAGCGGTGTTGCTAGAAGCGCTTCAATGGTTTTCCTCTCCTTTTCACCTGCAAAACTATCCGAGGCTATAACATTGGACACCATGAGCGGTATTATCAAGGAGAAGGAGGCGAAGAAATATTTAAGCATTACATAAGCTAGTATCTGCATCTCATTCATTTCTTTAAGTTCTTCTTGAACATGTTTAGGTAAATATTCCAATAAAGATTTTAAACTGCTTATCGACTGTGTATAGCTGCCAGCGAAGCTTGGAGCAAATGCAAGAATTAACGGCAAAATTATAGAGAAAATATAGGGGCAACTATAATGGATAGTAGAATTTGCCAGTTTCTTTTAATCTCCCACCAATCCTTCCTAGAAACAAGTAGGACTTTATGAATACTCATATTTTCATTTCCCTTTCAATGATTTTTAAATAGGCTTCTTCGAAGGATGGTCGAAGCGTTTCAACCGACAATGTTAAGCTTCCAGCATATATAATGTTCTTAACTATCTCCGGAGTATTCGTTTTAACGTCGTCCACATGTATTGTCAACTTTGAATCATTATAATAGGCTTTAACATTTTTTACAAATGGAAAGCTCCGCAGCTGATCCATCATGGTGTTCAACTTTTCATCATTTTATATTGCTATGGGAAATGTTTTAACTTTGTTAGAGAAATTTTCTTTGGTGATAAAATGTCTTTGAAATCTCTTATTTTGAGGCAAGCCTTAGATCTCAGAGAAATGGTTGTGAATTTTAGAAGAGAGTTCCATATGTATCCGGAACTTGCCTACCAAGAGAAGCGGACTTCAAATTTCGTTTCCAAAAAGCTTGAGGAGTGGGGATTTGAAGTTCACACCGGGATTGCTGAAACCGGTGTACTTGGAGTTCTAAGATGTTCTAATGATGGCCGTGTTGTTGCTTTAAGAGCCGACATGGATGCCCTTCCAATCCAAGAGGAGAATGATGTTCCCTATAAGTCGAAGATACCTGGAGTTATGCATGCCTGTGGCCATGATGCTCATACCGCTATGCTGCTCACTGCAGCAAAAATCTTAGCTAATCATAGAGATAAGCTTCTTGGAACTGTGAAGCTTATATTTCAACCTGCAGAGGAAGGAGGAAATGGAGCTAAAAGAATGATAGATGAGGGAGTTCTCAAAGATCCTGACGTTGAAGCCATCTTCGGTTTACATGTCTGGAATTCTCTTGATGCGGGAAAGGTAGGTTTAAAGGAAGGACCTCTACTGGCATCTACAGGTAGATTTGAGATTGAAGTTGAGGGTTCCGGTGGTCATGGTGCTTCTCCACATCTAACCATAGATCCCATAGTAATCTCAGCCAGTATTATTTTAAATCTCCAAACAATTATCAGTAGAAGCTTGGATCCTTTAGAGTCCGGGGTGGTTAGCGTTTGCAGCGTCCATTCGGGAACTGCATTCAACGTCATTCCAAACAAGGCTTCTCTCATCGGCACCTATAGAGCTTTAACCTTTAATGTTAGAGATCTAATTAAGAAACGAATTGAAGAGATTTCTAAGAATGTTTCTTCAGCTTTCAATGCAAAGTGTAACGTTAAATTGATTGATGGTGTTCCGCCAACAGTAAATGAACCTAGAGCGACAAGGATGGCTAGAAAGGTAGCGGAATATGTAGTTGGATCGAATAATGTAATTGAAGTTAAACCAACTATGGGTGGTGAAGACTTTTCATTTTATTTGGAAAATGTTCCAGGAGCTTTTCTTGAACTTGGAACTAGAAATGAAAAGAAGGGTATAACTGCTCCCCATCACAACTCACGATTTGACATTGATGAATCAGCACTCCCATATGGTGTAGCTCTCTATGCCCTTCTAGCCTACAACTTTCTCATGGAAGGTTTCAAAGATTAAATGGAATACTCTACCAATTCTTCTCTTTTTCAGGAGGATGAAATGAATGGTAGATGTTATCGGGTTGATGTTTTGGCTTTTATTTTTCATAATTATATTGTGGCCGCAGCTACAGTTGAGAAGTATTCAATCAGCTAGAATGAACCTGATTAAAAGATTGGAGGGGAAGCTTGGCTACAGAGTGATCACGCTAATCCATAGACAGGAATCTATAGGTTTCTTCAATATCCCCATTTACAGATATATCGATATAGAGGATTCTGAGGCTGTTTTAAGGGCGATTAGAACTACACCTCCAGACAAGCCGATCGCCTTAATTCTGCATACTCCTGGAGGCCTTGTTCTAGCTGCTTCTCAAATAGCTGAAGCTCTAAATCGTCATCCATCTAAAAAAATTGTCATCATTCCACATTATGCTATGTCGGGAGGCACACTTATAGCTCTTGCAGCCAATGAAATCTGGATGGATCCAAACGCAGTTTTAGGTCCTCTTGATCCTCAACTAACTAGGGGTAACGTCTCCTATCCAGCTCCCTCCATTCTTAAAGCTGTTAAGGAAAAAGATGTTGAAAATGTTTCCGATGAATTTCTCGTTTTAGCCGACATAGCTGAGAAGGCTGTGAAGCAGACTAAAGAGATCGTTGTCAGCTTGGTTAAGGATAATTTAGGTGAGGATAGAGCCAATGAGATAGCAGACCTCCTAGTTGGTGGTAAATGGACTCATGATTATCCGATAACAGCTGAGAAGGCGAAGATGATGGGTCTTCCAGTTAAAATTGGAATTCCTGATGATGTTTATGAGTTGATGGAACTGTATCCTCAAGCCCATGCTAGAAGGCCTGGAGTTGAATTCATTCCACATCCAACTTCTCCATTGCCCAGGCAGAAGGGTTAAATGTTCATAGACTTTTAAGCATTACAGTATATTTTGGAAGATACATTAACATGAGTGAGACCGCTAGAATGTAAATTAAAGTATAAATTAATATTCTAATCTTTCTGCTTCCAAATGTAATCTTCACTGGCAGGGGAAAGATGAAATTAGTATATTTCGCATATGTCAAATATTTTTCCTTAAATTTTAACTCCAATTTCCTTTCTTCTTCTTCAGCCAATAAAAAATATATGTAGGCCAATGTTATCCATGCTATAAAATTTATAGGTCTCCTTCCAATAATGGCTGCTCCAAGCGTCCAAAGTATTATTCCGAGATATTGCGGATGCCTTACCATGCTGTATATTCCGCTCATTAGAAGTTCTTTTCCTACAATTTTAGAATAGATCAATTGATATAGCGAGTATATGTATATTGTTATTCCAGCGATTAAAAGTAGGTTGGCTATTAAATTAATGTTTCTCGCCGCCGCTTCATTTCTTATCATTATAAAACCATTTAACATGAGATTTCCAATATATGTGGATGTTATGGGAAGCCATGACGTATAACATATTCCTATCACTGTTAGAAATGAAATGAACATTGGAACCATTATATTCCATATAACTGGCATGTAGAGCCACCAGCCGACCACTGTTAACGATCCAATCATGCTTCTTTTCATCAATGCTAGAATTGCCGCTACCATGCTCATTAAGAAAAGACATATTGAAAGAAAGATTCCATTAGGATTTAACGTCAACATCCAAAATTGAGTTGGACCTTGCAGTCCGAAATTTAAAATCCAATTAATCAATAGATATGTTGAGAAGACGGCTAGTGGAATTATCCAATTAATGTTCTTTTCAACCCTCATCAATACTCACTCTTCATTATTCATCATTTTATATTTACAGTTAACTTTATCTAAATTATCTCTTAATTATCCTTTGTTTCTTTCAGGAGTTTGCTGAGATGAGCGTCAAAAGAAATCTGATCATACTGTGCAGTGTTAATTTTCTAGTACTGCTGGGATTCGGTGCCTTTAACATTTTGAGACCATATCTTGTTTTAGCTTTGAAAGGCGTGTTAACTGAGCTTCCAGAGAAGGTTTCAAGTGTTAATGCCGGTGAAGCAGTCATAGAGTTAGGGCTGATGATGAGCGCATTTATGGCTTCCAGGTCTGTTATGAGCGTGATAAGCGGTTATCTCGGAGATGTGTTTGGAAGGAAGCGCATAATTCTTCTAGGTTTAACACTATACATTCTTGTAGGCTTACTTTACGGTATATGTGACTCTGTAAGTAAACTCATTATTCTAAGATTAGTTCAGGGTATTGCATCTGGAATGGTGTGGCCTGTAGCTGCAGCGCTAATCACTGAAAGTGTTAACATAAATTTTAGGGGTCGAGCTATATCCATATACTCGATGACCGGTAATATCGCGAGGATGATTGGCCCTGCATTCGGGGTCATATTATATTCGTTTACAATTAATGTGCTAGGCTTTATTGATCCAATTAATGCTTTTAGAGCTCCGGCAGTCATAATATCCCTTCTAAGCTTTCCAGCATTCATATTGTCATTGATGATAATTGAACCACGTATAGTTTGCAGAAGATATAAAGGCTCACATGTATATAACTTTAAAAGCTTCTTTAGTGGATTTAGTGATCTAACAAGAGATGTCAAAATTACGCTTTCAATAATACTTTTGAATGGTTTTACCAATGGCGTTGCGATGGGTATCTTCAATTCAGTTGCAACGGTTTTCATCATAGAGTATATAGTTAAAGATCCCTCTCTTCTCGGCTCTATTATGTCTCTCTCAGCCCTAGCTGGTTTACTGTCAACCTATCCCGCAAGTTGGCTGAGCGATAAGATTGGAAGGAAGATTATAGTTGTTTTAGCTATGATTCCAGCTCGATTCTCAGTTATGGTTGTTCCGTTTGCAAGAGACTATTTCACTTTGATGTTGATTTTTCTTGTTAGGGCAGCCTCCTTTAACGTTTCAATGCCAGTTATGAGGGCTCTTCAAGCAGATATTGCACCTAGAAGTATTAGAGGTCGAGTTTTCGGCCTACAGGAAGCTCTCTCCAATTTAGGATTCTTCTTCGGCCCTCTAATTGGAAGCTATTTATATTATGTGTTGAAAGGTTCAGTTATTTTAGGCTTCCCCGGAATAGTTATACCGTTTTTTATAAGTGGTGTCATATCATTCTTAACATTAATCCTATTTGCTATATTTGTTCGTGAACCTATCTCGATTGCTCCATAATTTAAATATGTTATCATGTCATAATGAAGTTTCTAGAGATCTACATTTTATACTAGCTGAGCGGTGAAGATCTTAGTTAAAACATGTTATTTATAGTTTGCATCCAATTTACATATTTTAAATGAGAATTTCTTATCAAACAATATTTATAATGTTTAAAACTTAACAATATTTTAAGTGGTTCATATGGGTGGTTTTTGGAGCAAAAACGGTTTATCAGTCAAAGTTTTATGTTCACTTCCTGGAGTGGCAACGCAGATAATAGTTTCAACTAAAGAGGATGTGGATGTTCTTCTTGATTGCGGTTCAGGAGCACTTAGAGATCTGCTTTTAAACCATTACCGTAAATCCATATTTTTCAATAATATTTCAGCCATACTTATATCGCATGAACATTTCGATCACGTGGGTGGTCTATATTCACTGATGGATTTCATGCATATGATTGGGAGAGGAAAACCTTTAACCATATTCGTTCCTAAACCATCAAAAGTTACGAAGAGATTAATTGAAGCGTTAATAAATTTTCGCAGCTCGAAATTGGCATATCATGTAAATTTAATTGAAGTTGAAGATCAAGATATAATTAAAATTGAACCATTAAAAATTAAAGCGTTTAAAGTTGTTCATCGTGGAAGTACGGAGACAGAGCCTCGTGGACCCTTAATTCCAGCAGTGGGATATACAATTCAATATAAAAATTTAAGAATAGTCTACAGTGGAGATACAGGTTTAACGGAGTCTCTTAAAGAGGAAGTAATGGATGCTGATCTAGCGATATTAGAGGCTACTTGGCTTGAAGATAAAGGTTTAACTGAGATTCATTTAAGTGAGAAGCAGGCGATTGAATTAGGGGGATCCGCGAAAGATTTTATGTTAATTCATAGGTTAAGGGATTTGAAAGCCTTTTTAAAATAGCAACGTTTCGCCGTTTAGCAGTGTCTTCTCAAATTCAATGGATATTTGTTTTTAGTCTAAAAATTTAAACTATTATCTCCTGGATTGGAACCATTATAGGCTCATGTCAATTTTCAATGGGTTGTTAAGTTTATTTCCACATAATATCGTTCTGTAAAGGTGAAGTTAATATCAATTCAATATCTCTTTATCTTTATGATATGTTCTTCTTCCTCTATTAATCCATATGTTAACACTATGATCTCTCCTCTTTTAATTAAGCCTCTGCTACATAATTCCTGGTAGGTTTTCTCAATTCCATCCACATATCCCTCTGCCTGCACTCTTAAGGGTTTTACTCCCCATAGTATAGAAGTTTTTCTAAGAGTTTTCTCGTTGTTTGATGCTGCATACATTTCTATTTTAGGTCTATGTATTGAAATTCTGGTAGCGGTTCTTCCTTTCTGAGTGTATATTGCCAATTTTGATTTTAAGTTTTCTGTTAGCAGTGCGATGCTGTAAGCAAATTTCATTTTCGGATCTCTTCTCTTTATTTCCTCTCTATCTATCACTATATACTTTTGGTTTTTTAGAATGGTTCTCTTAAGCCATTTTACCGCTTCTACAGGATATTTTCCAATAGCGGTCTCCCCTGTAAGCATTATTGCATCAACACCCTCCATGATGGCGGTCGCTATATCCGATACTTCTGCCCTTGTCGGGGTCGGATTATTTATCATTGATGCGAGAATCTGCGTGGCCACTATAACTGGCTTCCCCTTGCTGATACTTTCCTTAACAATTCTTCTCTGTATTACTGGAACTTCCTCTAAGGGAAATTGCATTCCAAGATCTCCTCTTGCAACTAATATTATGTCTGAAACATCTATAATTTTCTTCAAATTTTTAACTCCACTTACCGTCTCTATTTTAGCCATTATCCCTATGTCCTCTCCACCTTCTTCAAGCAATATTTTTCTTAATTTTTTAACATCTTCAGATGATCTGACATAACTTAACCCTATATATTCCAGTGAATGTTTAACTGCAAATTTTATGCTTTTAACATCCTCTTCGGTTAATGCTGGCAGATTAAATTCTTTACCTCTCACAACTAAAGCTTTCCGTGAAGTTATTGTTCCAGGTGTTAAAGCTTTCACTTCAATTTTGCTTCCATTTTTCTCCAATATTTTAAGCATTATATTTCCATCATCCATTAGAATTACATCATTCTTATCAACAGTTTCATAGAATTCTTTTGACGGTATTGGTATGAATTCTCCGGTGCTTCTCTCTGCTTTTACAATTTTCACCCTCAAATTTTTCTTTAACTTTATTTTTCCACTTATATATCCTATTCTCATACTGCCTCCTTTCAAATCTCCTGATAGGCATATTGGTTTCTTAAGTTCCTCTTCAATCTTCCTTACAATTTTTACATATCGCTTCCATTCATCTATGCTTCCATGGCTAAAGTTTATTCTAAAGCCCGATACTCCCTCCAACACCATGCTTCTCAGGATTTCATATGTGGAACTTGAAGGTCCAAGGGTCGCTATAATTTTTACTTTCATCTTACTCGCCGTATACTCTTATTTTATATGGTTTATTAGGTTTTAGCTTGCTTACCTAACTGTGACTTGGCTTTTGAAATCGAAAAAGTTAAATATGGAATGAATAGTTCATTTCACTAAATTTGGTTTTTAAGGGTGTTTTAGATGATAGAGTATGAGGAGATAAAGGATATTGTGAGGGGGTTTAAAGATCCTTCCATGCTTGTTTTAGGATCTCACTCTGCTCTTGATGCTTGGAGTGGTGCAAGAAATAACGGTTTAAAATGCATTGTATATACTACTAGGGAGCGCGCGCTCATATATCTTCAGAATGCTATAGCTGGAGAGCCTGAGGAGTTTATAGAGGATTTGCCTTCAACAGTTTCGAGGGATGTTTCAGTTGTTTGGGATCTTAAAGATTTGAAGAGGAACTGGAAGTATGCTATTCTAGTTTTAAACAGTTATAGTGATATTCTTAAGCATGTAGATGAACTTTTAGAATTGGAGTGTATTCAAATTCCAAATAGAGCTTTCACTGTTTATGTAGGGGGGGATGAACATTGTTCTGTTATTGAAAGAGATTTTCCAGTTCCACTTTTAGGTTCACGGCATCTACTTAAAGTTGAGAATAGAGGTATTGAAAGAGACTATTACTGGTTTTTGGATAAAGCTGGCATACCGTATCCGAAATCCTTTGAGTTTAGTGTTGGAAAGAACGGCATCAAATTTAAGGAGAGAATAGATAAACCGTTAATTTTGAAGGCTCATCATCCTGAGAGGGTTTTTGAGAGAGCATTCATCTTTGCAGCTGATTCCGATGATTTAGAAGAGAAGGTGGAGGCTGCAATAGGTAGAGGAGAGATTGATGTGGAATGCTTAAAGAAGGCTCGAATTGAAGAGTTAACTCTGGGTCCACATGCGAATTTCAATTTCTTCTTCTCCCCTATAAATTCTGCTAAAAATTGGGGTAGTGTCGAGGAGTTTTACGCTAAACTTTACAGGTTAAGCTTGGAGGAAGCTAGAATCTGCCTTGCAAACGAGTTTCTATCGATTGATGAACGTAGGGAAACTATACTTGACGGTTTGAGGAGATTGCCTGTAGATGTTCAAATGAAGATTTTGAAGAAGATTCTTCCCACATTTGAGGTTACTTTACATTCCATTATAAGTATTCGGGAATCTTTAATAAAAGATGTTTTGAGATGTGCAAATAGACTACTATTTACTTTTAGGGACTATGCGTTTCCAGGCATTATAGGTGCATGGTGTCTTCAAACTCTAATTACTTGGGGTCTTCCAAGCGAGTATGATTTGAAGCCGAGTTTAAAGTCTGGAGTAAGCGTTGAGGGCCTTGGATTTGGAATATATGATTCCCATAGAGGTGAGGCTCCTATGCATATTCCAGTGACACAGGATCTGGCTTTAAGACATGGTGGAGGCACAAATGTACATATGGGGATTGGAGGGCAGTATTCGAATGCCAGGTATGGGCGCAGATTAAGTATGGGTGACAGGATAGCTTTAGAATTGAAGAGGGCGATGAAAATTAATGCTTTGGATCTTATTGTAACCTAGAATTTCACATTTTCACTAAAGCTTCCACAGGTATTCCATATTCCTCTCCTATTTTATTCAATCCTTCTCCAACAGATATTATTGTGAATATTTTTATTATCTTTGCCTTCTCCTTCAGGCAGGCTTCGACCAGTGCCCTTATAGTTGATCCTGTTCTAACGATGTCGTCTATAATTAGTATTTTTTCTTCTCTTCTTATAATGTTTTTAGGAATGTAAATATAGTCGTAGAGTCCACCCGAATATACTTGTTTAACTTCTATAAATTCCTTTATTCCTGGCTCTTTCCTATTCTTCGCCACTACAAGCTTTGCTTCAAGCTTATTTGCAATAAGCGTTGCTAAAGGCACTCCATCTGTTTCCTTAGTCACTATGGCTGTTATTCCCTTATCATATATTTCTGTGATTATTGTTTTTGCTATTTGGTTAAGTATTCTTATGTTTGATAATAGTTTAACATTGACAATTATATTTTCCCTTATTTCTATATTTCTCAAAATTGCTTTCTTTAAAGCTTTTTCCTTGAAGATTTTTGTGAACAGCTCCGCTCTTTCCAAACTTGGGAGAAACTGTCCCTTAATATATCTTAGAAGTATTTGTGGTGATAGCTTGGTTAATTTTGACAGTTCTTGATATGAATATATTTCCTTCAACGTTCTGAGCGCTTCGGCTCCATTTAATCTAATTTTTAACTCTAGCTGTTTCATCAATTAGATTTTATATATTCGTTGGCTATTAAGGATGTTGAGTCTCGACATTAACATTACAATGTTAATATTAAACTTATATACTTGATAAAGTTAACTTAGTACCGATAAGGTGTATTCATATGGAGAGGCTGTACATCGTTGAAGCCTATAGAGATCCTTTCTGCCCTAACTCTATAGCTGAAGCAGTTCGCATGTCAAATCTCCAATATAAATTGATTAGAAGAGGAAAGGTTAAAGATCTCTATGAGAAGGATGGCTCACTAATATTATTCCACAGCGACAGGATCTCCGCTTTCGACAATGTATTCAAGCAGTTAATACCATATAAAGGAATATATTTAAATCTGCTTTCGGCATATTGGTTTGAAAAAACTAAATCCATCTTTCCAAATCACTTTATAGAGTTAATTGATGATAGAACTATGCGTGTAATTAAAGCTGAAAGGATAGATATCGAATGGATTGTAAGGGGATATATTTATGGTTCAGCTTGGAGAGCTTATTCTAAAGGTAAAAGAATTATTTCAGGGGTTAAATTACCTTCAGGTTTAATTATGGGTGAAAAGCTTCCAGATCCCATTTTGACTCCCACTTTAAAGGTTGATCGTGGGCACGATGTTGAAATAGATAAAAATTATGCTATTGATAAAGGTCTCTTAACAAGGGAGGAATGGTCTGAAATTGAAGAAGCCTGCATAAAGCTTTATAACTTTTACTCCAGCGTTGCAGATAAAGTTGAACTTATAATTGCCGATGTAAAGCTCGAGTTTGGTAGATGTAAGGATGGATTGATTCAGATCGATGAACCTCCAACCCATGATTCAGCTAGGATTTGGTGTAAAAAATATTATAGGCCTGGATGTTCTCAAGAGGATCATTGTTTGGATAAAGAATTTTTCAGATCATATCTGAGATACATAGGTTTTAAAGAAAATTCTGAGATTCAGAAGATTCCATTCAAAGTTATAGCTCAAGTTGCATGGAGAGTTAGAGGGGCATATGAAGTTTTATCTTCGAAGAGAAGTATAAATGAAATTCCATTGCTGGGTTTAAAGGAGCTTATGGAAGATGAATGACATTCCACAAATTTCAGAATCCTGCGGCGTTATAGGAATATTCGATTTCAATAATAGGAATGTCTTTCCATATGTTTATTGGGGTCTTGTAACTTTAAATCATAGAGGCCACCAATCCTATGGATTTGTAACTTATGACGGAATCTTTCATTCCTATAAGAACATCGGCTTGGTCTCCGATATAGATCAAACCAATCTCAGAAAACTATCTGAAGAATTGCTTGGTTTCATCGGCATAGGCCATGTAAGATATGCAACTAGCGGTGAATTTTCCAAATTAAAATTGATAGTTGATGCTCAACCTATCATCGTGGAATCGAATGGAATTTCACTAAGTTTAGCTTATAATGGAAATATTGCAAATATTCTCAATTTGAGAAGGATACTGTCAGAGAAGGGTTTTAAATTTGAAGGATCAGGTGATGCTGAAGTTTTAGCCAAGCTATTATCGTATCTTTTATCATCAGATAAATCTCTTCCCAAAGCTGTTAAACATTTAATGGGGCTTGTGGACGGTGCATATTCTGTGGTGGGTTTACTTTCTAATGGAACATTGTTTGCATTTAGGGATCCCCATGGAATTAGACCTCTCGTCTACGGTATAAGCGACGATAAACACATGTTTACCATTGCCTCTGAGAGTGTTGCACTCAATGTAAATAAAAGTTCCTCTCAAGCCTTTATTAAAAACGGAGAACTCATAATAGTTAGAGATAGAAGAATTGAAAAGTTTAGGTTGGTGGAAAATTTCGAAGAGAAACTCTGCGCTTTCGAGTACGCCTATTTCTCAAGACCAGACTCAAAGCTTCACAATGATAGATATGTTTATGAGGTTAGAAGAGAGCTTGGGCGGAAACTGGCCAAAAGATATTGGCATGTAGCTGAAAGAGTTGATTTTGTTGTTCCTGTTCCACAAACTGCCATTGAGGCAGCATATGGTTTCCATGAGGTTAGCGGTAAGCCTGTAGAGCCTCTGATAGTTAGACATAGATATGTTAAGCAGAGGGCTTTCATCCTTTCATCTGAAGAGCGCAAATTTCTATTGTCAAGAAAATATAATTTTCTTTTTGATAGATTTGGTAATTCGAAGATAGCCTTAATAGATGATAGCATAGTTAGAGGAGACACTTTAAAGCATATAGTCAAAATATTGCGTACGGCTGGTGTAAGAGAAGTTCACGTCTTCTCAACTTTCCCTAAAATTATAGGTCCATGTTTCTATGGTATTGACATGTCCACTTTCGATGAGTTAATCGGATTCAATAGAAGCGATCTCGAAATTGCCAACATAATAGGAGCAGACTCTGTGAATTATCAGACTATTGAGGACTTCGTCTCGGCTGTGGGTTCCAAAAATCTCTGTCTCGGCTGCTTAACTACAAAATATCCAACGAAATATGCTAATAAAATAGCTTTAATAGCTAAAGAAAAGGCTTTGAAGGGAGTTAAATTGAAAGGTAGAATCTCTGAGACTATACGTAACCTAAATGAAGACGCCTCCTCCGAGAAGCCTCCTCATAAAGTTATATAGATCTATGTAAGTTTATCTTTGGAGGGGAAGTGGAATGGTTAAATATAAGGTGAAGGTTGAAGTTTGGTTGAAGGATAATCTGGTTGATGCTGAAGGAAAAATGGTGGAAGAATCCCTTAAAGATTTAGGTTACAATGTACAATCTGTAAGAGTAGGAAAATCTTATAGTTTTAATTTAGATCTATCCAATGATAGCTTGGTTGAAAAGGTTGTCGATGAAATCTGCAGAAGATTATTGGCAAATCCCGTTAAAGACAAATATTTTTTCAAAGTGATGCGTTATGAGGAATAGGGGAATCCGTCAAGGCGTTCTCCAAGTTAAACTATTAGCTGCTGACGATGAGGAGCTTCTCAAGTTAAATTCACAGTTAAATTTAAATTTAAGCTTAAAGGAGCTTAAAACCATTAAAAAATATTTTCAGAAACTGGGAAGAGAACCATTTGACATAGAATTATATTCCTTTTCTCAACTTTGGTCTGAGCATTGCAGACATAAAGTCTTTAGAGGTCTAATTTTAGATGAAAATGGCAATATACTTGTTGATGATATGCTTAAATCATATATTGCTAAGGTTACAGAGGAACTTAATTATTCATGGGTGATTTCATTTTTAAAGGATAATGCTGGTTTAATTTCCTTTGACGATGAATATTCAATCGCTGTAAAAGTTGAAACCCATAATCATCCGTCGGCTATAGATCCTTTTGGAGGTGCAGCTACAGGTGTTGGAGGAGTTATTAGAGATGTTCTCGGCGTATGGGCATCCCCCATTGCACTCATAGATGTTCTTTGCTTTGGTCCTCTAAACACTCCTTATAAATCAATACCTAAAGGTATCAAGCATCCAAAATATCTTTTTAGAGGTGTAGTTAAAGGTATAGGTTTCTATGGAAATAATATGGGGATTCCGACGGTTGCCGGTGCGATCTGCTTCGATAAAGGCTACATTGGAAACGTAGTGGTTTATGCTGGTTGTATAGGGCTTGTTCCAACAGTTAAATATGGTTTCTGGGCTAAACCTGGAGATCAAATAGTTATAGTGGGTAATTCTACTGGTAGAGATGGTATTCATGGCGCTTCATTTGCCAGCAGTATTTTAGATGAACGTTCAGAGGAGGTTTCACGCCCAGCAGTTCAAATTCCCGATCCCATTGTAGAGGAAAAGCTTAGAAGAGCCGTGATAAAAATTAGAGATGAAGATTTAGCTTCTGGTATAACAGACTTGGGTGGAGGAGGATTAGCTGTTGCCGTGGTTGAATTGGCTGATAGAATTGGTGGAGGTGCCAAGATCTTTCTTGACAAGGTTCATGTTAGAGAGTCCAATCTACTTCCCTGGGAGATCTGGATCTCGGAGTCTCAGGAGCGAATGTTATTCTCCGTTCCAAAGAGTAAAATTAACCGTTTCTTGGAGACAGTTTACAGTGAGAATCTTGAAGCTAGCGTTATAGGAGAATTTACTAGAGATCGTTGGATAAGAGTTTATTACTTTAATAATCTCATCTGTGAAGTTGAAACAGATTTTCTTCTTCATCCCCCTAAAATTGTCAGAAAGGCTAAATGGTCTAAACCCATTCTAGTTGAATCGGAATTCGAGGAACCTGAAGATTATGGGACTCTCATACTTAAACTTCTCTCTTCAGATGATATTTGTAGTAGAGAACCTGTCATACGGACATATGATCATGAAGTTCAAGGAAATACAGTTATAAAACCTCTTCACGGATTTTTTGCAGGTCCATCAGATGCTGCAGTTATAAAACCGCTCAATAATTCTTGGAAGGGTCTAGTTATATCTGTTGGACTTAAACCATGGTATAGTAGGCTGGATCCCTACTGGATGGCCGCATCAAGTATAGATGAAGCTTTAAGAAATAATATATGTGTGGGTGGTAGGAGAATAGCTATTCTAGACAATTTCACTTGGGGTAATCCGGAGAAGCCTGATAGACTTGGAAGCTTAGTTAGAGCGGTGAAAGCCTGCTATGATTTTGCAAAGGGATTTGAAGTTCCATTTATCTCTGGAAAAGATAGCTTATATAATGAGTCTCCTCTCGGCCCGATTCTTGAAACACTTCTCATAACAGCCGTTGGAATAATACCTGACATAAGAATGGCTGTAACCATAGATCTCAAGGCCTCTAAAAATCCGCTATATCTAACCGGTTTAACCCTTCCAGAACTTGGAGGTTCAAGATATATGCAAATTATAGAACATGATGGGGGTTCAGTTCCAAAAGTTGATCTTAAGATTTCAAAGTCAAGCATGAATCTCATAAGGGAATCCATTGATAAAGGCTATGTAAATGCTGTTCATGATCTGTCAGATGGCGGTTTAGGCATATCTATTTCAGAGATGGTTCTCTCAAGCCAATATGGTGCTGAAATCTGGTTAGATAAGGTTGTTTCAAGGAATATTAATAGGGATGATTTTCTATTATTTTCAGAGAGTAATGGCAGATTTCTCGTTGAGGTTAAGAGGAATTTTGAAGACAACTTCATATCTATAGCTGAAAAGTTGGGCGCCGTCTTCTCCAAGATAGGCTACACTTTATCTAATAACTGCTTGCTGATACATGGATTAAAGGGATCGCTAATCGTTGACCTTTCAGGCGATGATTTAAGAAATGCCTGGAAGAGTGGGTTGAGAGCATGATGAACATTCTTGTTATTCGGGCTCCTGGAACTAACTGCGATGTGGAAACGGTTCGAGGAATAAAGGAATGTGGGTTAAATGCCATTACAGTTCACACAGATAAATTATTGGAGGGTTCTATAGACCTTTTCGAATTTTATGCCCTAGTTATACCTGGAGGTTTCTCTTATGGAGATAGTGTAAGAGCAGGGGCTATATGGGCTGCAAAGCTAAATTCAAAATTATTGAATTCTCTGAGGGATTTTATTGATGATGGTAGACCAGTACTTGGAATATGTAACGGTTTCCAAGTTCTTGTAGAGTTGGGTTTACTTCCAGGTTGGAACGATAATTCTACGCCTAGTGTAGCTCTTGCACCGAACATTTCAGGTAAGTTTGAATGTAGATGGATTAACTTGAGGGTTGCAAATGTTAACAATGTTTTTTTAAGATATTTTAGTAAGAATAGTATTTTGAGATTGCCTATTGCACATAGTGAGGGTAGATTTATCGCTTCGAAGAATATTCTCTCCATATTGGAGAAGAATGGTCAAATCGCTTTTAAATATTGTTTGCCAAATGGAAAACCAGCTGACATGCTTTATCCATTTAATCCTAACGGTTCTATAATGGATATTGCAGGAATAATGAATCCTGCTGGAAACGTTCTAGGCTTAATGCCTCATCCTGAACGTGCAGTCTACTTCTGGCAGCTTCCGACATTTCCCTCCAATATTGCTGCTAAGACTTACTTTGGAGATGGATATTGGATCTTTAAGTCGATGTGCGACTATATTATCGAACATTTCCAATAATTTTTTCAGCATATTTAACAGTTCTCTCAATAATTTTCTCGATTTCTCCAAGATAATTTTCAGGCTTTAAAGCATCTTCAATTTCCCCTCTATTCATATATCTAGATATTCTTTCATCTTCGACTAGAGCTTCGAGCAGATGAATATTTCTCTCCTCAGCTTTTCTGGTGATTTCTCTTAGAATTTCATGTGCTTTATGTCTTGCCAATCCTTTTTCTACAAGCTTTATCATTATGGCTTCAGCCATTACTCTTCCTCCAGTTATTTCAATATTCTTTCTCATCTTATCCGGCTTAATTATCAAATTTTTGAGAAGTCTAATTGTTGAGTCAAGTATTTCGTCTATCACTATAAATGAATGTGGAAGCAGAAATCTTTCGCTGCTGCTGTTGGTGAGATCTCTCTCATGCCAAAGAGGAATGTTTTCAAGAGCTATTAAAACTTGGCTTCTTAAGACTTTCGCTAAACCCGAAATCTTCTCCGCTGTAACTGGATTTCTTTTCTGAGGCATAGTGCTACTTCCCACTCTTCTTCCCACTCCCTCCGCGATCTCATCGATTTCAGGTCTCATTAGCTCTCTTACTTCTAATGCCAATCTATCCAGTTGGCTTCCAAGTATTGCGAGGTTACATATAATCTCTGCAAATCCATCTCTTGGAGCTATCTGAGTTGATATTTGATGAGGCTTCAGATTAAACATTCTCAAAGTTTCCTCTTCAACTATGAATCCTCTATTTCCCCATGCTGCCATCGTTCCGACAGCTCCAGAAATCTTTCCTCTAATAACCCTCTTTGTAGATTCGTTTATCCTCTCTAAGCTTCGACTTATCTCATAGACATAGTTTGCAAATTTAAATCCCAATGTAATTGGGAGGGCATGCTGTCCATGAGTTCGTCCAATCATTAAAGTTTCCTTATATTTTTCAGCGTAATCTATTAATGTTCTAATGATTTTTACAGTTTTTCTTTGAACAATTTTCAATGCGTCTCGCATTATTATTGCCCATGCAGTATCCACTATATCATAGCTTGTTGCACCTAGGTGAACATATTTTCCAGCTTCTCCTGAAACTTCCACTAAACTCATCACCATAGCCATTATGTCATGTCCCAGTTTTCCCTCCAGTTCGTCAATTCTCTCTATCTTAACTTTTTCAACAGTCTTCTCAAGTTTTTCAGGAATCCAGCTTGGAATTATACCTGCTCTTGAAAGTCCCTGTGCCAATGCAACTTCCACCTTTAACCTTGTTGACGTGATGTTTTCTCTTGAAAACAGTTTCCTCATTTCTTCACTTCCATATCTCCATTCTAAAGGACATATTTCGAACATTTCAACCACATCCAATTCATCATTTTAACATCAGCTGAGCTTTTTGAAAGCTTTTTTCTTTCCCTCCTCTCTATACTTCTTCAACTTTTCTTTAAGTTCTGGATATTTAATTGAGAGTATGATGACTGCTAGAATAGCTGCATTGGTTGCATTATCTATCCCTACACATGCAACAGGTATTCCGGGAGGCATTTGAACTATTGTGAGAAGTGAATCTAAACCCATTAATTGCACATTTCTTGGCACGCCTATAACTGGTTTTAAGGTCTTTGAAGCTATTACCCCTGGCAATGCTGCTGAGAGTCCTGCTACCGCTATGAAAATTTCAGCTTTACTTTTCTCTAAATAATTCTCTAATTCCTCTGGACATCTATGTGCAGATATTACATTATACTCAACCTTTAAGTCGAATTTAACTAGTAATTGATAGATCTTGTCTCCTATCTCCCTGTCACTTATGCTTCCAAGAATTAAACCTACTGTAGGCATATGTTTACACCCTAATTTCATATACCTGAAATCATGTATAAATATAAGTTAATCTTCTTAACCTTTATTAGAGTTTGATTGAGATGTCCGAAATATACAGGAAAATGGGTGTCGATGCTTCAAAGAGGGATGTAAGGATTATGGAGACTAGCATTAAAAGAGCATTTCCATATGCCTTTACGGACATCTTCAAATGGAAGGAGAGTAAAAGATGCTTCGCATTACATGTTGATGGGGCTGGAAGTAAACCTATAATATCCTATTTACTGTATAAAGAGTTTGGTGAAAGCTTCTATTTTAAACTGTTACCGCAAGATGTTCTCGCAATGAATATGGATGATGTGGTGGCGGCAGGAGTTAAACCTCTTCTATTCGTCGATTACCTTGCTATAAATCCCTTCAAATTGGATAGGTCTATAGTCTTAAAGGAGTTAAGTGAAGGTTTTAGAAGTACACTTTCAAATTTAACCTCTATAAGTGTGCTAAGTAAAAGCTATACTCCAATTTTTATAGGCGGCGAAACTGCTGATCTTCCAGATCAGGTGAGAACTCTTGACGTTGTAGGTGCAGTTTATGGAGAGGCGAACTGTAATAACATTATTGATGGAAGCAAGATTTCCAAGGGAGACTTAATTATAGGTTTGAGCAGTACTGGGAGACTTTCTTACGAATTGAAAATGAATAGTGGCATCATGTGTAACGGTTTAACTCTTGCCAGACATATACTCCTCTCAAAATATTATCTCGAAAAATATCCGGAAATAGCTAATGAATCTTCAGGTTTAAAATATCTTGGAAGATTTACTTTGGATGATTTCATAGACGATTTAGACATGACCATTGGAGAAGCCCTCTCCTCACCCACAAGAATATATACTCCAATACTATCTGAGATTTTACATCTCTTTCAAAATCAAATTTCAGGTATGGTTCACGTTACAGGCGGAGGATTAACTAAAATTCTCAGAGTAGGCTATATGAAAAAATATGTGATCACAAAACTTCCAAGTATTCCGCCAATCTTTAAACTAATAGGAAGCGAGGGCCATATATCCCTAGATGAAATGTATAAAGTTTTCAATATGGGTGTCGGCTTCATCATCATTGTTAAAGCTTCAGTGGTGGACGATTTATTTGAAATCTTTAATAAATATAATTTGGATTCGTTGATCATGGGCTACGTTGATGATTCTCCTTTCAAAGGAAATGTGCTTTCAGTTAAGTGTGGAGATTTACATTTCTCCTCATATCGTAAGTTTAGTTAATTTCCTTTTCTATGTCCCTCTATTACGATCATGGTTATAGTTGACATCACCTTGTCCATCTTTCTAATCTTCCATGTTATTGCATCTCTAAGCTTCTCCATAGTTTCAGCTTTAACCTTAGCCACAATGTCATATACCCCATACACTAAATATGCTTGATCCACCTCATCTATTTTGAGAATTCTCCTTAATACTTCATGTTCTCCTCCTATCTGTGTATTTATCAACACAAATGCTTCAGGCATAGCTTATTCTCTCCTTAATATAACTACATTATAATACGCCTCTAATAATATATTTATCCTTTCTTATGCTTATAAGCTTCAGCTTCTTCAACGAAAACTTTTTATATACTTGTTGGAAAAATCTTTAAAATCTAAGCGGCTTTACAGGTTGATCTGGATGGTTGATGAGGATTCATCGTATAAAATAAAATTGAATTCTTCAAGTTTTATCAATCCATTTTTGGAAACCGTTAAGGGAAATCTCGGCGTATTAATTCTTACAAGTGGGCTTTGGAATTTTGCAGGCTCTTTAACCGGTCCCTTTGAAACTTTATATCTGCTTGGTTTAGGAGCCAACTATGTCTATATAGGTTTTTTAGCTTCCATTTGGAGTTTCGTCCGTATATTTTCACTTCTGTTTGGAGGCTCCCTAGCTGATAAGATAGGTAGAAGGCCTCTTCTAGTATATTTAAGCTTTGCTTTAAGTGCAGAATCCCTTTACATGGCTTTTATACCTGACTGGAGATATGTTATTATTCAAAGAGTCTTTGATGGAATTATAAGTGGACTTAGAGGTCCATCATTCTCCGCTATAATTGCCGATTCCATTCCATTGAAACGTAGAGCTATGGGTTATGCTCTTTGGCAGATTATGCCTCCCATTTTTGGATTGTTCTCTCCTCTAATTGCTGGTAACATAATTGATGTTAAAGGTGTTGTATCGGCAATGCGAATATTCTATTTAGTTGTCTTCTTCTTTTCTTTTACTGCATGTTTAATTCGATGGAAATTTATAAAGGAGACTTTCAAATTTAAACTTGAATCTAATGAAAGTAGATCGAAATTATCATTGAGGGATGTTCTTCAACCAATTCGTGAAATGAACGTTTCGTTGAAAGCTTGGCTTTTCATGAGTTTTCTTGGAGGAATTTTCAGTTCTGCAGCAGCTCCATATTGGGTGGATTATGCAGTGAATGTAGTTGGTATTTCTAAGGGAGGTTGGGGTTTAATCGATACCTCTAGGAGAGCTTTAAATCTGGCCGTAACCCCTATTTTTGCTTCTCTTTCTGACAGATATGGAAGGTTGAAATTCATAATCCCAATACTCTTCATTTCCCCTATAGTTAATGTAGGCTTCACTTATAGTCATAGTTTCCGTGACATTTATCTTTGGCTTCTCTTAGCAACTTTTTTCTCCAGTATTTCCTCGCCGTCGCTTTCAGCTTTAATGGCGGATTATACTCCGAGGAAGATGCGTGGCAGGATAAGCGCATATTTCAATATACTTGGCAGCATTGCAAATGTTATCGGAGGTTTTTTAGGAGGCTACATCTATCAGAATATTTCTAAGGGATTCGTTTTCATTTTAATTTCAATTTCCGGCTGGATTATAGCTTTCATGGCCATTATTTTCTTTAAAGAGCCGAAGGAGAGATTCGAATAGTTTGTTTTATAAACTGATCAAACTTAAAATATTCACGATAAGAAATGAAAACTGCAATTCTCATCGGTTTCGGAAATATAGGTTATTGTGCTGCTCTAGATCTAGCTGACTCCGGCTTCGATTTAACGGTGATAGATAAATCAGAGAAACGCTTAAAAATAGCTTCAAGAAGATTCGGTTTTGAAACTTTAAGGCTAAACGTGTTGAAGCATACTTCTAATGATGTTCTGAAAAGGTTTAGATATGCAGTTACATCACTTCCAGGTTCAATAGCATTTAAAGTTTTGATGAGACTGGTTGATCTAGGTGTTAATGTGGTTGATGTCTCATATTTTCCTGAAGATCCATATAAATTAAGTGATCTCGCATTGAGAAGAAAAGTCAAAATAGTTATTGATGCAGGTTTCGCTCCAGGATTATCCAACATTCTTTTAGGAAAATTCTCCCAAAAATATGGTGGGCTAAAAGTTGGAAGAATATATGTGGGAGGCTTATCGATGGATCCTAACATTCCTTTGGGACTTGTTCTTACATGGTCCGCTGAGGATTTAATAGATGAATATGTTAGACCTGCAAGGATAATTCTCAACGGTAAACAGCTATCTGTAGATCCATTATCAATGGTTGGAAGAATAGAAATTCCTAAGTTAGGTTTAATGGAATATTTCGTCTCTGACGGTGTAAGAACTATGCTTAAAACTTTCAATGATGCCGTAGAACTTGTGGAGTATACTTTGAGATATCCCGGCCACATTAATGTTATGATGACTTTGAAAAATTTAGGCTTCCTAAGTGAAGCTTCTTTTAAAGTTAATGGTTATGAAATTTCTGCTAGAAGAATTACCTCGAAAATCTTGGAAAATCACTTAACTAAGGATCAACCTGACAGAGTAGTCATGTATTTAGAGGCAATATCTAAGAGAGATGTCTTTAAGAAATTTATTTTAGATGTACCATTTGACGATAAATTAAATATTCATGCCATGGGGAAGGTTACAGGTTTTACTCTTTCATCAATTTTCAAACTTATGGTTGATGGTTTAATATCTGACAATGGTTTAATTGTCCCTGAAAGATTGGGGATGGATAAGTGCTTTTTCAACGTTTTCAATAATATTCTTAGGGATAAAGGAATAATGGTTAGCGAGTTAGATGGAGATGTTGCGATATGAGCAGTTCTCCCCCAGTTAGAGACTTACAGTTAAGGGTTGACGAGTTCATAAAGAAGCATGGCGGCTATTGGAGTCCTCTGTCCATGTTGGCTGCTCTTATCGAGGAGGTTGGTGAATTGGCAAAAGAAATAAATCTGATGGAAATTTCAAAAAGCGGGAAGAGTGAACTTTCCCATAATATCGCCATTGAGTTAGGTGATGTCTTCTTTGCTTTAATATGTATTGCAAATTACTTCAACGTGGATTTAGCTTCATCTCTCAATCTCACTATAAATAAATATGTTTCGAGAGATTATAATTCTACCAAACCTTAACTCCTTTCGGTATTTTTGGATCCAATGTGATTAAATGAATATTTCCATTTTCCTCTTCAGCGACTAGAAGCATTGCTTGACTTTCAATTCCTGCTATTTTCTTCAGCTTTAGATTTATTACGAAAATCATTTTATTATTTACGAGCTGTTCAGGCTTATATTGGTCACCTATACCTGCAACAACTATTCTTTTTTCATCTCCAAAATCCACTATTAATTTTATTAGTTTCCTAGTTCTCTTTACCTTTTCAGCGAATACTACTTCTCCAACTTTCATTTTAAACTTCCAAAAATCTTCAACTTTTAAGAGTTCTTCTCCATTCAAGAAGATCACCTTTTACAGATAATTTAAACTATATGTTTATCCACTTTTATCTTCTTTGATGTTAATTATGACTTAAAACTACTTTTCCTCATTATTTCATATTATATTTTAAAATAGTTGTTTAAAAATTCTTGTGAAGAAAAATTTATATTTATGCATTAGCTAGTAGGAGTATGAGTATAGCTATGCTCAATTATGCAAAATTCTTTAAAACCATATCTATTAAAATTTTAATAGTACTTTTAATAGTTACAGGCACGTTCTTCGTAGAGGTTGCATGTAAAGCTAACTGTCAGTTTCCAGATAAGAAATATGAGGTTTCATATATTAAAGTAGACTTGGATGTTTATGAGAACGGTTATATAATTGTGACGGAGAATATAGCAATACACTATATTAAAGGTGATTTCACATATTTCTATAGAACTATTCCAATTCAGGGCATGGATTACCTTGAAGTTCTATCTGTAAATGCAGAGAATGTTACTGTAACTGATAGAAGCGTTAAATATGGTGTGAGTGAAGTAAACATTTATGTGCACTATAAGAAGATTTATGCCCCTGCATCCGTAATCTTTACAATAAAATATAAGGTCTACGGAGCCATTTTTCTTGCAAGTCGAACTCAAAACAAGATTGAGTGGAATGCTGTTGGCCTCGAATGGAAAGTTCCCATAGGATACGTTAATGTTACCGTTAGAATTCCTGGAAACTTCATTGGAAACGATTTGTTCAGTTTAAGTCCTGCACCTGACAAAGTATATTATCTTAACGGGTATACTGTTTCGATATTTAGCCATAGAAATCTGCCACCACATGTAGGCTATAGAATTGTCATAGTATTTCCCAAAATTTATGAACCTCCGCCAGATTATCTTTCAATTCCAAGGAAGCATCCCGTAGAAGTTGCTCTCCTAATCCCTATATTGTCATCTGCCATTATGCTTGGCTTATGGTTCTTTAGGGGTAGAATCCCTAAAGTTGATATTGATGAGAACAAGATTCTATTAGGAGTTCCACCGTCAGATTTAACCCCTGCCGAGGCTGCTTTTCTGTTAAATCGGCATCTAAAAGGTTCTAACATTCTGGGAATTATAGTTGATCTGGCTAGGAGAGGCTTCATCACACTTGAATATGAGAAGAATCTATTATCGTTTAAGCCTTCAGAAAAGACTTTGAATGCTCTGAATGGAAGATATGATCGTGAATTAAAACCGTTTGAGATTGAAACTTTACGGCTTGCAATATCCTCGAAGAATTCGATAAATCTAGGTAGAAAAGTGGAGGAGATAAGAAGAATTGAAAGGATGGTTGAAGCTGAATTGGTGAGGAATGGCTACTTTAAGAGCAGTCCCAGAAATTACTCATCCAAATATATTTATACGGGTATAATTGTCATGGGTTTAGGTTTTCTGGTAGTGTTCCTTCTAATGGGAATTTTTGAATCCAATCCATCAAACATGTTTTTCGTTAAAGGTCTTTATCCCATATTTTTTGGCATAGGGCTTAGCAGTTTTCCAATAATATTTATAGGTTCCTATCTCTTCACAAATTATACATTGAAAGGTGCAAGGGAGTATAGAGCTTGGAAGATATACTTAAACAAGCTTTCATCGATGAATAATGAGCATGTTAAACGCTTCTCTAATCCTAAAGATGTTTTTGACAGGAATCTGCCATTCATAGTTTCCTTTATGCCCTTCTATTTCTATAGTTGGGCGATGCTTTGGGGAGGAAACATCAACTATATGCCTTCTTGGTTTAATATTCAAAGTTCAATTCAAGTAGATTTCGCCTCTTTCATAAAGGATTTCTCTGAAGCCATCAACACTGCATTGGTCGGTCTTCCCACCCGTATAAGTGCTGTTGGTGGAGGAGTAGGCTGAATCATCGACATAATTTTATATTATCTAAATTTTATAAAAATTACCGCAAGAAAACTCTCCATCTTTAGTTGGGAGATGAATTGCGGTTAGATTTAAATTGAGCTTCCAAGTTTAAAGTATCGGAGTCTACGGCTCCGATGAAGGCTTGGTTAACCAAGTTGTCCCTAGGCTACATGCTTAGGGACGGGGCTGAATTGACACA
>QMRB01000011.1 GCA_003649185.1 Thermoproteota archaeon
ATCTGGCATATACATACAGCCGAAACTAAAAATGAACCTGAAATGATTAAGGAAAAATTCAATGTAGATGTAAGTGGAGGAGTACTGAAATACTTATATGATCTTAAAGTGCTGGGAGAGGAAGTTTTAGCAGCACATTGTGTATGGTTGACTGAGGAAGATGTTGAAGTTATGAAAAAAACCCGGACGAAGGTTTCCCATAATCCAATAAGTAATTTAAAACTGGCTTCAGGGATAAGTCCAATATATAAATTGATAGATGCGGGGATAACGGTTTCTCTAGGTACTGACAGTGCATGTTCAAATAATGCATTGGACATGTTTGAAACTATGAAAGCTGCAGCACTTATACAGAAAGGGTTAACCATGAATCCTACAGTGATATCGGCTGATGAAGCATTAAAAATGGCTACAGTTAAAGGTGCTGAAGCATTGAATTGGAGCAGCCAGATAGGTAGATTGGAGATTGGAATGAAGGCAGACATTATAGCTGTAGAGCTGGATAAACCTCATCTAACACCACTATACAATGAGATCAGCCACATAGTATATGCAGCTAAGGGATTGGATGTTAAACATGTAATGGTGGATGGAAAGATTATAATGGAAAATTATAAAATTAAAACTGTAGATGAAGAAGAAATAATGAAAGAAGCTGAAAAAACAAAAGAGAAATTGTTGGAAAAAGTGAAGAGGTAAAGGAGAATGGAATCTAAAATAAGGGATATAAAGCTTGCAGCTCAAGGAAGGAAGCAGATAGAATGGGCTGAAATGAAGATGCCGGTTTTAATGAAGATAAGGGAGAGATTTAGAAAAGAAAGGAGACTTGAAGGAATAAAAATAGCTGCCTGTTTACATGTAACAAAAGAAACCGCCGTCCTGATGAGAACATTAAAGGATGGAGGAGCGGAGATAGCCTTAGCAGCATCCAATCCCCTTTCAACCCAAGATGATGTGGCTGCAGCTCTAGTGGAAGATGAAATAATGGTTTATGCATGGAAGGGAGAAGGAGAAGAAGAATACTTCCAAAACATTAGAAGAATTATCAGCATAAAACCTCAAATAACGATGGATGACGGTGCGGATCTAACAGTGGAGATACATAATATGAAGAGGGCTGAAGACATAATTGGAGGGACTGAAGAGACTACAACGGGAGTAACAAGGATAAAAGCCATGGAGAAAGGGGGAATCTTAAAATATCCTATAATAGCAGTGAACAATGCAAGAACAAAATATCTTTTCGACAATAGATATGGTACAGGACAGAGCACAATAGACGGCATACTGAGGGCAACTAATATTCTTCTAGCTGGAAAAAATGTGGTGATCGCAGGATATGGATGGTGTGGTAGAGGTATAGCTATGAGAGCAAGGGGAATGGGAGCAAAGGTAATAGTAACTGAGATTGATCCTATAAGGGCGTTGGAAGCTGCTATGGATGGTTACAGGGTGATGAGCATGAGAGAAGCTGCAAGAATAGGAGATATCTTCATAACAGCTACAGGAAACATCAATGTTATAAGAGGCGAGCATATTAAAGAGATGAAGAATGGAGCTATATTAGCGAATAGTGGACATTTCAATGTGGAGATAAATCTCGAAGAGTTAAAGGAACTAGCTGAAAGGAAAAGGATTATTAGGAGAAATTTAGAGGAGTATGTGCTTAAGAATGGGAGAAGAATATACTTGCTTGCTGAGGGAAGACTGGTGAATTTAGCATCGGCTGAAGGGCATCCAAGCGAAGTTATGGATATGTCGTTTTCAAACCAAGCATTATCAATAGAATATTTAGTTGAAAACGGATTGAAACTTTCTCCAAAAGTATATGATGTACCGGAAGAGATCGATAAAAAAGTAGCTGAACTTAAACTTAAAAGTCTAAAAATTACAATAGATAAACCTACAGATGAACAGATCAGATACATGGAAAAGTGGAAAATATAAAAATATATTATATTATCCAGATAATGAATATTAGTGTAAAAGGAGGTGCAGAAAATTTCAACAGATAAAAAAGTAACCACTCTAACGGATCTGCCTGGAGTTGGACCGGCAACAGCGGAAAAACTAATAGGATCAGGATACAAATCGCTGGAGGCAATAGCCATAGCCACACCCACAGAACTTGCAGCAGCCACTGGAATAAGTGAAAAAGCAGCACAAAAAATTATAATAGCAGCTAGAAATGCTTTGCAAATAGGATTTAAAACGGCAGACATAATATATGAGCAAAGATTAAAAGTGAATAGAATAACCACTGGAAGCAGAAACCTTGACAGAATACTTGGAGGAGGAGTGGAAACCCAATCTATAACTGAAGTTTTCGGAGAATTTGGAAGCGGAAAAACTCAGCTAGCCCATCAGCTATCAGTAAATGTTCAACTGCCAATAGAGGCGGGAGGATTAAATGGAAAAGCATTATACGTAGATTGTGAAGGAACTTTCAGACCTGAAAGAATAGTTTCTATGGCGAAAGCATTAGGACTCGACTCGAAGGAAACATTGAAAAATATAATATTCGCCAGAGCGTATAACAGTGATCATCAAATGCTAATAATAGAGCAGGCAAAAGACATTATAGAAACGGAAAACGTAAAACTTGTAGTTGTGGACAGTGTAACCGGCCATTTTAGAGCTGAATATCCTGGAAGGGAGAGCCTAGCTGAAAGACAGCAGAAACTTAACAGACATCTACATGCACTTGCAAGACTAGCAGACATATTTAACTTAGCAGTGTTCATAACGAATCAGGTAATGTCTAGACCTGATGCATTCTTCGGAGATCCCACCCAAGCAGTAGGTGGACATGTCCTATTCCATGTACCTGGAGCAAGAATATACCTGCGAAAAGGAAAGGGAGGGACAAGAATAGCTAGATTAGTGGACAGTCCATATCTACCTCAAGCTGAAGCAATATTTATAATCAAAGAAGAAGGAGTAAGAGATCCAGAGTAAGGCTGACAGCAACCAACATATATAAAAGTAGAATGCTTATGTAATAGAGGGGTATAACTCTGATAAAGAAGACTCATCTCCACGACTATTTCCAAAATAAAGGAGCAAAGATGATAGAATTCGCCGGTTGGCATATGCCGGTATGGTTTACAAGCATAGTTAAAGAACATTTAGCTGTAAGGGAGAAAGTAGGCATATTTGACGTAACACATATGGGAAGAATACTAATAACAGGTAAAGATGCTGAAAGCTTCCTAAACCATATAACAACAAATAACGTAGAAAAATTGAAGGTTAAAAGACTACATTACTCAACGATCTGTAATCCAAATGGAGGAATAAAAGACGACATAATGTTGCAGAGAGCTGAAGAGGAAAGATTCATCCTAGTATGCAACGCGTCGAACAGGGAGAAAATATATAATTGGCTCATCAAAAATTCTAAAGAATATGAGGTAAAAATTGAAAACGTTTCAGATCAAGTTCCAATGTTCGCTATTCAAGGACCATACGCAGAAAAAACTATGCAGAAAGTAGTGGACATAGATTTGGCGAAGATGAAGCATTGGAGGCTGAGAGAAGGAAAAATCGACGATCTACACATCATACTCGCAAGATCTGGATATACTGGAGAAGATGGATTTGAGATAACTCTGTGGAGAGTAACACACAAAGAAAAAGAAAAGGCAATTAAAATATATGAGAAGATCTTGGAGGCCGGCAGAGAATATGGAATAGCTGAATGTGGACTCGGTGCAAGAGACACATTAAGATTAGAAGCAGGACTACTACTATACGGAAATGACATAGATGAGGAGACGACGCCGTTTGAAGCAAGAATAAACTTTGCAGTAAAAATGGATAAAGGGGAATTTATAGGAAGAGAAGCATTGCAGAAACAGCTTGAAGAGGGATTAAAGAAGATCAGAATAGGATTAAAGATGATAGATAAGGGAATACCGAGAGCTCACTACGAAATATACCGTGAAGACAAGAAGATAGGAACTGTAACCAGTGGAACATATTCGCCGCTACTGAAGATGGGTATAGCTATGGGATATGTGAAACCGGAATATAACGTTGAAAACTTACAAGTCGAAGTAGTTATTAGGGGAAGAAAAGTTAAAGCTAAAGTGGTGAATTGGCCCTTCTATGACCCCACAAAATATGGGAGGCGGAGGGTGAAATGAGAGTTGACGAATACGAAATAAAAGAAGAACTATACTATACAAAGGATCATGAATGGGTTAAAATAGTGGAAGAAGAAGCAATTATAGGAATAACGGACTACGCGCAGAAGGAGCTGAGAGACATAGTGTATGTGGATCTCCCGGAGATGGGTAGAAAAGTCAAGCAGGGAGAAAAATTATGTGAAGTGGAATCGGTTAAAGCAGTATCAGAAGTCTATAGTCCGGTGAGTGGAGAAGTTGTAGAAGTCAATGAAAGATTGGAGGACAGTCCGGAACTGATTAATCAAGATCCATATGGTGATGGATGGATAGCGAAACTGAAACCTGAGAACTTGGAAGGAGACGTGAAGAATTTAATGAACGCTGAGGAATATGCGGAATATATTAAAAGTCTAGAACATTAAACCATAACATCAATATCTTTTTTCTACATAAAGATCAGATAACTTTAACTATTCTTTCCTCCCTATAATCGCAGATAACCCTTAAATAGCCCCTTAAATATTCATCCACTTCAGGATCTCCAGTATCTACTCTCAAAGCATCAATAGTGGAAAGTTTATGGTGAGTGGCTAAAACAACTATGTTATTTTTCCCAACTCTTCTGATAACTTCAGGGCTTATTTGCTGGTTTCCTCTTCCAAAAATGAAGCCTTGAGAACCGATCGGTGAGACCACTATTTTGGCAGTTCTATTTTTAATAGCTTTAAGTATTTTTTCTTCATTAACATCGACATCGTAAACTTTGAAATTGAAGACTAAATCGACGCCGAGAAGAGTCTTCTGAACATTGAGAACATCTGCCACAGCTTTAACAGTAGTTCCTGGACCTAGAATATATAATACGTTTTTCTCCATGGATTCAACGAAATATTTGGCTATGGCAAGTTGATTTTCACGTTCATCTTCAGTCTGAGGGGAAGGAGATTTTGCGTTTTGAACCAAGCCATAGCGATAGGGAATTTTAAGATAACCGTAAAGTTTTACAATAAGTTTATCAGATCTGAAGGCAGATTCATCAACATCCATCACTTCTCCATCTCTCAATGGAAGAACACCTCTAATAAAGTCGGCCACTAAACTTGCAGCCATCACGGGATTAACTGCAAAAACTGCGGAATGCATCTTTACCCCGGTTGGCACACCTATAACTGGAATAAGCATGTCAATAGCACTGTAAATATCTCTGGCAGTGCCATCACCGCCGCAGAAGACGAGGAGGTCTATTCCGAAATCCACCATGAGTTTAGCTATTCTTCTAGTGTCTTCGCCTGTCGTCTTTTCGGAAATCTCACCTATCACAATAGGCTTATAGCCTACTTCTCTAGCTTCATACTCGCCCATCAATTTCGGAGCTGTAATCAAAGTGAATTTTAAATCATATTTTTTAAGGGAGGAGAGCATTATTTTAGCTCTTTGAGGAGCGATGGGTTTTGCCCCTAAATTTATGGCTCTCCTCAAAATATCCTCGCCGTCTGTGCCTTTAAGGCCGACTCTTCCACCCATACCTGCAATGGGATTAACGATTAAACCGATATTTTTCAAGATTCATCCCTTTTTCATCAAAGCGGAGTTATCCCCATTCTAAACTCTAAGCCTTCAACTTTCCAAAGCTTCTCATATGAAGCTTTATATGGAGGCAACTTGGTTAATAGAAGCTCTTTAACTCTAACCTCCCTTAAAATATACCATTTCATCATTTTAAGTTTTGAGAGGATATCATCATTTGAAACGGAGACATAGGCGTTAATATATGCTTCAACAGATAAATCTATCTCCTTTCTCATCTCTTGTAATCTTCTAACAACTTCTCTTGCCAATCCCTCTGCAACCAGTTCATCATAAAGATGACAATCCAAATATATTCTTCCCAAGTTGAATTCAACCATACTGTATCCTTCTACAACTTTCTCTTCGAAAGAAACGTCATGCCATGTTAGCTCGATCTCCTTTCCGTCAAGTCTAAACTTGAAGAAACCTTTCTCCTCAAGAGATCTCTTAACTTTTGAAGCATCAAGACTTTTCAATGACTCAATCAACCTTGACGTTAAATTTCCATATTTCGGTCCAAGAGCAGAGTAAACTGGAACTATTTTATAAGTCTTAAATTTATCTTCTTCGGGGGAGATTATCGACAACTCCTTTACATTGGATTGATCCCTAATTATTTCACCAAATATTTCAACAGCCCTTCTAACTCGACTGTCATCCGAAACTATGATCATGCTTTTTAATGGATAGCGAAGCTTTAACTGTTTCATCTGCCTAGCACTATAGGAGGCTTCCACAATAGATCTTGCCACATCCATTAATGGCACATAATCCTTATATATGAAGCTGCTTGAAGGTTTAGGCCAGTCGAGCATATGTACACTCTCCGGTAAATCTTCATCCGCCGGTCTAAAAATCGACTGATAAAGCTTCTCAGTGATGAAGGGAATTATGGGGGCTGCAAGCTTAAGTAATGTTAAGAGAACATTGTAGAGGCATGCATATGCAGCATATTTACTTGGATCTTCACTCTCTATCCAAGTTCTCCTCCTTATCAATTTAATATACCATCTGCTGACATCCTCCACTATGAAATCCTTAAGACTCCTTGCAAGTACATGTATCTGAAACTTTTCCATAGCATCATTAACTTTCATAATTAGAGATTGACATTTACTTAGAAGCCATTTATCCTCAGGTTGAAGATGATCCTTCAAATTGGATAAAGTATATTTTTCAGGAGAAAAACTATCTAAATTCATGTATAAACTGGCAAAATAGTAGACATTCCACATTATCTTTAAAACTTTAAATATTTCTCCTACACCCCTCATTGAAAATTTAAGGTCTTCCCACGGAGTACATTGAAGCTCATACCATCTAAATGCGTCACGAGAATATTTTTTAAATACATCTTCAGGGGCTATGACGTTTCCAAGCGATTTATGCATAGGTCTTCCCTTCTCATCGAGAGCCCAGCCATGCATAAGCACTCTTCTATAGGGAGAGAAACCGAAACATATGAAGCCGCTTACAAGAAGAGTGTAAAACCAGCCTCTAGTTTGATCAGGTCCTTCCAAGATGAAATCTGCTGGCCACCACTTCTTAAATTCATCATTCCTCATAGGATATTTTAAACATGCCCATGAAGATACACTTGAATCCATCCAGACATCAAGAACATCCGGAACCCTTCGCATAATTCCTCCGCATTCACATTTCAACTTAACATTGTCAATCCAGGGCCTATGAAGATCTATAATTGCAGATGGGTTTAAAGCTTTCTCTTTAAGTTCCTTTACGGAGCCTATAATCACCTTTCTACCACACCGCTCACAAATCCAGATGGGAAGAGGCGTACCCCAATATCTCTGCCTTGAGATAACCCAATCTCTAATGTTAATAAGCCAGTTGTAAAATCTGTTCATGCCAGCCCATTTCGGAAACCATTCAACCTTATAGTTTTCTTCAATTAACTTATCTTTAATCTCAGAGACTCTTATAAACCATTGATGAGTACTTCTCAATATTAGAGGAGATTTACATCTCCAACAGTGAGGATATCTATGTTCAATCCAAGTTCTATAAAGCAAATAGCCTTTCCTTTTAAGATCTGAAATTATCTTTTCATTTGCCTCCCAGACCATTAGACCGGAATATTTGCCGGCCTCCGATGTAAATCTTCCACCATTATCCACAGGCGAAACTACAGGTAAATTATATTTTAAGCCTACAAGAAAATCTTCTTCTCCATGGCCTGGAGCTGAATGAACGCATCCAGTGCCTTCATCCATTGAAACATACTCCTCGCTGAGAACGACGAAATGTGCATTCTTCAACCTTCTCTGTAATGGAACCTCCTCTTTAAGAGGAGAAATATATTTTAAGCCTTCCAACATTTTACCCGGAAAACTTTCAACTACTTCATAGTCTAAACCAATCTCCTTAAACACAGCTTCACATCTAGCTTTAGCTAATATGTAGCATTCTCCTCCAACTCTAACTTTAAGATAAGTTTCATCCGGATGGACCATTATAGCCACATTGGCTGGCAATGTCCAAGGCGTCGTCGTCCAAATAAGAATATATTCATGTTTTCTCCCTTCAACTGGAAATTTAACATAGATGGAGGGATCTCTAACCATTTTATATGCATCTGTAACTTCATATCCTGAAAGCACGGTTTGGCAACGTGGACACCAGTGAAAAACCCTGTAACCCTCAGATAATAAACCTAGTTCATATGCCCTTTTAATCAGCCACCATTCAGATTGAATATAATCATCTTCAATAGTCATATATGGCTTCTTCCAGTCCATCCAGACGCCGAGATTCTTGAACTGTGCCTCCATTATGTTTAAATGTTCCAGAGCATATTTTTTACATTCATTTACAAATGCTTCAACACCATGTAATTCAATATCTCTTTTACTTTTCAATCCAAGCTTCTTCTCAACCATAACTTCGATAGGTAAACCATGCATATCATATCCTGGCTGATCTCTGACATTGAAACCTTTCATTCTGAAATATCTTAGAAACGCATCCTTCAAGACCTTGTTCCAAGCAGTACCAACATGTATGGGATTAGTTACATATGGAGGGCCGTCTAGAAAATAGAATTTAGCTCCATTACTCCTAAGTTTTTTAACCTTGGAGTATATATTGTTCTTCTCCCACCAGTCGAATATTTCCATCTCCAATTTGCTTCCAGCATATTCTCTTTCAATTGTACCTACAATACCCAAAGGCGTCTCCCTCCCCATAGAATCAACTGGCATGTGGAATCAACCTTCAAAAAAGAGAAGCAGTGAGGCTTTAAATTTGGCGTTGATGCACGCTCCAAGCCTCCTACCATACGAGGAAAGCAATAATATTTAAAGTTTTTCAATTATTATGGTAGTGGAGGCATTGCAAGTGTCCAGAATCTCGAAGCTGCTGAAAAAATTGAAGATCTCGAAAAGATTTGCAGATATATTGAAATATACGGCTCTTATATTGATAGTTTCAATAACGGTGGGTGTAAGGCTTTTCCCATTGAAATGGGGACCATATTTACAGGGATATGATCCCTACTTCCAATACAGAGTCACAGAGTACATTGTTAAAAATGGATTTGCATCATGGTTTACTTGGCATGACACCATGAGCTGGTATCCGAGAGGAAGGGACATTTACAGTACATCCTATCCAGGCGTACCCTTTACGGGAGCTGCAGCATATTTTCTAGCAAAAATCTTCGGCTTCAACGTAACCTTAATGGAACTATGCGAACTTCTTCCACCAATACTGGCAGGAATAACGGCCATCTTCATATATTTAATTGGAAGGGAGATTGAACATGAAAAGGTAGGGTTACTGGCAGCATTATTTTTGGGGACTGTTCCAGCATTTATAGGTAGAACCACCGCCGGGTTTTATGATACAGAAGCCGTTGGATTTCCAGCAATGATAATATCTCTATACTTCTGGATGAGAGCTATGAATAGGGAGAGCATTATCTCAGCCATCCTTTCAGGAGTTGCATTGGCATATATGTCGATATCTTGGGGTGGAAGCGTATATCTCATAAACCTTTACGCAGCATATGCAATCATAATGGTTTTAATTGGAAAATATTCGAGAAAGCTTTTAATAATATATTCAATAACTATGGGTGTCGGATTATTACTGTCAGCTCAAATTATAGAGTTTGCAAGGAAATATTTGATAAGCTATGCAACAATTCTCCCCACAATAAGCATGTTAACTCTCTCCGTTCTAGATGTTCTTAAAAATACTAAAACGAGAAAAATGAAGATCGCTGGACTTTTAATCTTCACATTGATAATAGCAGGATCCATAATAGTATTAGATTATATGGGATATTTGCATGGGCTGACTGGAAGAATTCTATCAGTGGTTAATCCCTATTCGAGAAGTTCTATGCCGCTGGTGGAATCAGTAGCTGAACATAGAACACCTTCATGGGGATACATTTACTATGAATATGGATTGCTGATACTTTTCTCAGCTATAGGAATATATTATCTTCTTAAGAGGGGAAGGGATAACGATATACTTATAGCTGTTGGAGGAGTCACAAGCATCTATTTTTCAGCAACAATGATTAGATTGGTGATGCTTGCAGCACCATTTGTAAGCATTCTGTCAGCTGTAGCATTGGCATGGTTAATCAAACCACATATAGATAGAATTCTGGGAAGAGTGATAATCATTAAGAGAAGGAGAATTCCTGAAACCGCTAAAACTGGAAGCATACTCCTCTTAACTGTATTAACGATTGTAACTATAATTCCAACCATATCATGGAGAAATGTTGCTGAATCTCCACAGACAATAGTAACTTCGGGAATACCTGTGATGACCGAGTATCCGGATTGGATGGAGGCTCTATTATGGATGAGAAATAATTTACCGGACAATGCCATAGTTGCATCATGGTGGGATTATGGATATTGGATAACAACTCTCGGAAATAAAACAACCATTATTGACAATGCAACACTTGATGAAAAATCGATAAAGAAAATAGCTTTAGCATTTATGTCAAATGAGACTGAAGCCTTGAAAATCTTTAAGGAACTCGGAGTAACCCATGTGGTGGTATATGAAGCTTTCGATCCGGAAACAGGCTTCCTACTTCATGGAAGGGGATGGGGAGACTTTGCAAAGTCTTACTGGATGATAAACATTGCTGGATTAAACGTGTCAGACTACCTCGTCTATCAGAGACAGCAGAGAACCTATCTGCCTTTAGGCCCTAAAGCTGCAAATGCAACATTATATAGATTAATATTTAATACGAGGAGCAGTCAATGGGCAAGCTGGGGGGTAAATATACCTAAGCCGGAAAACTTTGAATTGGTGTTCAGCTCTTCAAACGGTTACGTTTTCATCTATAAAGTAAAATATAACGGTTAGACTCTGCCCTTCTCAGATAATTTTTTCATTAAACGCCTATATTTAGCATATTTATCGTCAGGTGAAAATTTGGGGGGATGGGGAATCCTCAAAGGTCCACCACAATATGGACATTTATCCTTACTTAAAGTATATGCACCGCATTTAACACATTTCCTTAAAAGCCAAGGCATCTACACCACTTTTATAGCCTAGTGAAACTTCCAGTTCCATTAAGCGAGGAAATAGTGTCCAATGCCTTTTTGATCAACCTGTTAAGAGCTGCTTCAGCTATATGATAATTCTTGGCAACAATATCAATTCTATATTTTGGAGCACCTGCACTGTAAATTTTACATGAAACTTCGAATCCTCTTAAACTATTTAAAGCTTCGATTAGGGCTTTTTTAATCCTTAAAATTCCATCTGGAGCTGTAGATACAAGTTGAAGAATACCGGAAACTTTAACCTCTGGAAGCTCTACATAGCTTTCCGCTAATGCAGCTATAACTTCAGCCCATTCTTCTGGAACACCTGCTTTGAGAAGCGGCTTCACCCCTTTAGCTGCAGCCTCCTCGAATCCAGTGAAGATCTCTCCAAAAGCATCCTCCATAATCCAACCAGCAGATATATATGCATCATCTAAAGTTTTACCTAACCTTTTAGCGGCAAGTTCAAGTAGTTTTTCAGCTCTTTGAGCCCGCTTCCACTCTAAAAGCTTTTCCCGTCTCTCCTTCTCGTTGACCCTTCTAAGAGATAGATCAACATGCTTCTTGGCTTGGTCCACCCTTATAACTTTGAGAACCGTTTTTCTTCCCTCTTTAAGGAAATCTCTAATGTTATGAACCCAGCTGGAGGATACTTCTCCAATGGGAACATATCCATCAACTGTTGGATATTCATCTAAAGTGACATATGCACCTTTATCGAAAACTACTTTAACAGTTGCTATTACAAGTTCACCGATTTCAGGAATCGTCCTCCTCTTTCTAACCAATTATAAACCTCCCAATTTACCCTAAAACTCTAATTACTTTTCCCTCTATCTTAGCCTTTCCACCTGAAGGTTCCACCAGTATTCTTCCACAAACATTACATTTAACCGTTGTAGAAGCTCTATCAAAAGTTACCTGTTCATTTCCACAGTCGGGACAGGAGATTAAGATGAATCGGCTTCTAGGCTCGGGAATTGATATCTTCCTCTTCTTCAACCTTACTAGACTCATATAAATCACCTCACTATTTCAAGCCTTTTCAACCTGATACCTTTAGTATGCGAAATATAACCGCATTTTCTACAGGTAAGCTTTAAAACCTGTTTTTTAGTCACCTTTGCAAAACGTTTCTGCTCCGACTTTCTTTTGCTTCCATAACCTTTCTTTTTAGCTTCATATCTCCTTTCACCTTCAGCTAATGCTCTACGTTTACCAGCTTTATAAAGCGATACGCTATGCTCAGTATATGTTTTACATCTCGGACAGTATTTTCTCATAATTCTAGGAACTTTCATTCACATCACCTCCAAACATTTCGGCAACACCTCTCTTAACAAGAGCTTCAGCATTTATTAGGGGAAGATACGCCACATCTTCAGATTGGAAGGGCCCATACGTCTTCAAATCAACTCCTACAAATGCTGGAACATCTCGGACAAAACGAACTAATATTTTTTTCGCGAAGACTCCTTCCTCTAAACTTGCAAACATAACTGTTAGAGAGAGGAAATCTTCGATGGAAGCCTTTATTTTATTGTAGGGTTCAACCTCCTCTTCAAGTAGATTTTCCGGAGGAAGGGATTTCCCGCTTAAAATATGTCTAATTATTTTTATAAGTCGGAGAGAAACCACAATCGACATTATTTTATATGCAAGCTTAATCTCCTCGTCGGCCAGTTCAGATTCAACTTCAGAGGAGGCCTTACCTCTATCCTTTAAACTCTGAATATAAGCTTGAACATTAAGGTAGAAATCTTTGGGAAGCTGGAATAATCCCTCAGCTTCCAATTCACCTCTCAAAGCTTCCAGGAGATGAAGATACATCTCTACACCTCAATGTACAATATATCGTTAATTAACACTTCTTAATAAAGTTGCAGCACCCTTAGATATCATATAAATGGCTATAGGTAATGGTAAAGAGACCTCCTCATCATTAAAAGGACCATAAGCAGTATCGTTCAAGACTATTCTAGGAGCTCTAAACACGTGGATTTTGACGGGTTCATAATTAAAGACAACAGCATCTTTAAGAGGATTAAAATCATCTAATTCATTGAATGAGAGAGATTTAACTTTGAAGCCTGTTTTACCGTGAAGTGAGCTGGGAAGCCTCATTAAACGTTTAATGTCGCTTGTAACGCGTTCATCAATATTGCAGGCATAATCATTAGCCACATGTTCTGCAAGAATTTTCCAATGTTTTATGGATACTCCTCTTATTGGAGGCCACCTTGGAGGCGAAGATTCAAAGCTCTTCAATATAATCTCCCTATTTTGAACTATCAATTTGGCTATACGTTTATTTTTTAAAATTGCAGTCAATTCTTCGAATGAAGCTTTATTGACAAAATTGTAGATTCCTCTAATCAGTCTTCCCTTCCATCCATGATCTCCGAGATCTGGAGGGCTGAAAGATGAAAATTCCCTTGAGAAGCCGTGAAGCTTAGGAGATAAACCGATCCCCCTAATATAATCTGTTATCTCCCTTCTCGCATCCAGAGAAAGTTCACGGGCAACATCATTCTCTACATGAATATGGTAGCCTCTATGTCCGGAGAAGTTGAATGATATGTCGCTAAGTGAGAAGCCAAAGTCTGGTATGAGAAAATCTTCCACCAATTTAATGGTCTCTTTTTTTGCAGCCTCTAAACATTGATCGCAAAGCCAAGCTTCAACTTTAAATCTTTTAGAAGAACATTTTGGACAGGTTTCTGGCGGAGATCCCTTTCCAGACTCCCCGCAGTTTAAACATTTCCAAGAGTCGTGTTCATCTTTGCATGCGGTAGGTATATGGTCGGCATCTATATCGAAGACAAGTTCGGCACCAATCCAACCTTTAGAATCCATATCTTCTGCATCCGGCGTCTCATAGTAAGCAGAGGAATAAAATGCATGGAGGGGAACTTCGCGTCTAAGATACTTGTTGAGGGTTTCAGAATCTCTGAATGAGAGATGTCTAATCATGCCTTCCATGTTGAAGAGTATAAATCCGAATTCTCTATGTGCAGCATCCCTTGGAGCTGGAATGAAATTACTCTGATAATATCTTCTGAATAGAGATCTAATGAAGTTTAAATCTTTACCTTCCACTCTTTCTCCCTCTACCTTTAACCTTTAACTTATAATACATTAAGGGATGTTTAACTCTTCTACATAGATCATCTTCAGGGAAGCATAGTCCGAAAGTTCGAAGAGTACTGCAACTTGGAGGGGTATACTTCTTTCTTGAACCTCTAAATCCGGCTATATGTTCAACTTGATATCTCGTAATGTTCTCGCTGAAATCGGCGGTTAAATTGAACAGGGAAACGATGTCGTCGACACTTTTACCGACATTTACTAGAAAGGAGGTTAATGCAAATCTGGCCATGTGAGGTAAAGATTCACCTTTTAAAAGTGAACTTAAAATTCTACGTATACATGGTGGAAAAGCTTCCTCTACAACAGGCCCCTTATACTCCTCTTCAAAGCTGAAAACTCTTCTATAGCCTTCATAAAGCCTCTTCAACTCATCCACAGTTTTTCTGAAAGATTCGGGAAGCTCAAGATTTGAAACTATAGATTCAGATTTACCTATAATGGAGAGTTTAACCATTTCTGAGATTAATCTGGAAAGTTCACCTCTCGAAACCTTAACCCAACCGCCTGAGAGATCCCTATTTACAAGCTTCCAATTTAATGCTCTAAATGAGGGGGCAATCTTTAAATAATCTTGGAAATGAAGTTCAAATAATCCTAAACCTATAATTTTGACATTCCATTTAAAGTTGCTTTCAGCAAGATATTTAACTTTAAGATCATCTTCCAATTTAAGCTCTTCATATATTCTTTTAGCCTCAGCTACAGCATATCTTCTATATAATGGGGGTTCAGCGATTATTGAGAGTATAAATAGAGAGGCGGGATAGGAGAGGAGCTCTACATCAACATCACTTAGATCCGTATTTATTTTACCCAATTCAATGGCAGCCCTAACACGCTTAACGGCTCTTTCAAGGATCACTCTGTAACCTGGTTTGAATAAATCCTGCAGATCCAATCCAACATCTTTAACATATTTTACTGCTTCCCTGCAGAAAGGATATTTTGCTAAATCCTCTCTGGTGAGCTCTACACTCACATGAACTACCCCAAAATAAGGAAGGGGAAAGATGAAATATTAATCTACCTTAACTCTCAATTCTAGGTGCAAGATAATAGGTTATTCGACCTTCAGCAGGCAGTTCAAACTCCAATTTCAAAGGCATGTCGGATGAGAATTGAAGGGAGACTATATCTGTAGTTGAAGCAGCTCTCATCATATCTGAAAGATAACTTAAGCTGTAAGTGCTGGCGGAGGCTTCTTTAACCTCTAATTCCACGAGAGAACCCATATCCTCGCTGAGTTTAACCTCCACGTCGCCTCTATCACCGGAAGCTGAAAGCATGAGAGAATCCTCTTCAGCAATAAATTTCACATAGTCGCTGATAACATTGGCGTCTTTAATTGCATCTTTAAGAACATCGGAGATCAGCCTAGCATAAACATTAAAATCCAAGGAAGGGGAAGGAAGTTCCTCTAAGGGAATGTCCATAAGGGGCATTTTGAAAGTTCTTAAAGCTTTACCGGCGAATCTTATGGTCAATCTTCCTCTCTCAGAAATCTCCATCTCCAATCTATCGCTTGCCGAAGCCCTCTTCAAAAGCTTCTTAAATTCATCTAAATTTAAACCTATCTTAACTTCACCATCACATACGTATTCGTCGAAGAAAGTTGATGGCAGAGTAACCTCTATCATGGCTACATGGGAGGGATCCATAGATCTCATGTGGAGACCGTCAGATTTAGCGACGAAGGTTGCTTCATCGATGAGCTCTGAAGCTGCCTCAATAATATTTCTCCAAAGCTTTGCACTGGACAGTGCCATCTTAAACATGTTGACACCTCTACCTACTATAAAGAATAAAGGTAATAATATTATTTTTTATTTGTTGAAGATGAATTTAAATCTTCAAGAATCTCCCTTGACAGGATTAAAGCATTCTCAATGATTCTTCTTAGTCTAATGGCGTAGGATTTAGCGTTAAAATGAACCGGTATTCTATATTCCACTTCCGAAGAGAAATCTGCCGCCTTTTTTAAAAGCAGTATGAGAGCTTCAACCTTCTCCGACAAACTATAATTATAGATCATTATTCATATTCCCTCCAAGTGTAACCGCATTTTGTACATCTGAAAAATCTTGTGGAACTCTCATCTCCACTTCTAGTTTGAACCATCCACCAATAAGCCTCATTATTGCCGCATCTGGGACAAATAGCCTTCGTCTTCGGAAGAACCTTAGGCAGTTTATCACTGTCAACTACGATAATTCCCTTATCTTCACTGTGATTAAGCTTCCTGACAAGCCTAAGTTTTGAACCTTCAGCATCTTTAACATATCCGCAATTTGGACATATCAGGCAGACTTTTCCATCAACTTTTCTAGGTTGCAGAAGACTGCCACATTTCGGACAGAATTCCAAAACAGAGCCTCCCAAACCACATTTCAAGAGGATAAAGTGGTTAATAGGTTTAACGCTAGAAGCCTTGAAATTCTAACAGGCTCAACGACACCTTTGAAAATGGTTATTCTATCAAGTAAGGATAAAACTTCACTCTTGCTGAAACCTCTAAAATCAAAGTAGTAATTGTAACGTTCATGATACGTTAAAGACGCATCGTGATGATCACTTATTATAATGACAGGTTTTTTCAAAATTTTAAAAGCTAAATCTAAGTCCACTTTAAATTTTTCCCACTGTAAGCCATCGAAGATTATGCAACCTATCTGTGGAAAATGGCATGAATCTGCCAGAAGATGAATGGAAAAATGAAATGGATTATCGGCACATATATTTGATATGACTCCGTCAAGCCATAATCCACCTCTAAAAATACAGCATATAATGATGGGTTTAAAATAGGAGAGACCTGCAACTCTAACCTCAAACTTCACTTTTCCCCATTCTCCTCAAAATCAGCTTGAGTAATAATGTGAACGCTTCAACTTCTGAAGAAAGATCATCGATTTTAATATGGGTGCTGAGGAGATTTACAGCGTCATTAATGGAGATATATCCGTTCAGCCAAGCATATGCTATAAGAGCTTCAGCAGCATTTCCCTTATCGTGAACATCCAACCTATGTGGAAGATAGCTTCTAACACCCGATTTAGAAATAGCTTTAGATAGAACATTGTTTGAAACTCTTCCACCACAAAGCCTGTTTTTAACCTTTGACTTAGCAAGGGAGTAAATGAAGTTGACTAAAACATCGCCGAACTCCGATAAACCCTTATCCATCAAGAAGGGTTGAAGAGAATTAGCCATGAAGAAACCTTACCTAACCTTTAATTGCAGATTCAAAAAGCCGTTTAAATTCTGCAGCATACCCCTTAATTCTCATAGCTGCATCTATAACGGCTGTCAATGGAAGCTTTGAACCATCAGTCTCTACATATACTCTTGGAAAGCCTATGAGAGGATGGTCTATTTTATAGGATGCATAAACTACATGTGGATCATTAAAGAGTTCAGAACATAAAACGTTGCATAAGGTGTGGTCTTCACCCTCAATCTCAAACTCTAAAACTTTATCCGTAGACCTCAAGATTCTAATTCTACCCAAAATTTACACCTCACATACGCCTTTACAAAATTAAATAATAAATTTACCTCTCTTTTAACCATGACTTTTAAGATAGGTTATTAAGAGATCTAAACTATTTCTCCAGTCTTTTAGAGGTATAAGTAGGCCTCGTTCATCCCTTCCAATCAAATCTAAACTTATAGCCGCATTTAGCACACTCCAAAAATCAGATCCAACCACACTGGAAGCTGAAGCAATAAGCTTTTTAACTGATGATGATTTCGTCTCAAATTTTAAGTCATCATAGATTGAACCTACAAGTCTAACCGTATCTATAATTATCTCTTCGTCAGCATCCGTCTTCAATCTATCTCCATTCACTGTGCAAGTGTAACCTTTTCTCTTCAAGATTTCCGATAAAAGTTGAAGAGAGATCGCATAACCAGTCTCTCTTGAAAGCCAATTGGCTTGGAAAACTCTAAATCCCATATTGAAACGTCTATTCTTAAAGTTGGAGACTACTTCACGGATGACGTTACCGGCCCGTCTAACCATGTCATGAGAACCTCTAACACATATTCTTATTAGACCGGGTTTCGATGAAATATGCAGCTCCACAAAGCTTAGCCTATCACATAATTCGTCAATTAAATCCAACTGTTCCTCTTCATTTGAAAAGGGGATTGTGAATACTCTTTCAACCCCCTTCCTCAAATTTGAACACCCCATAATCGGAAGCTAACTTTCTAGGTTCATAAAATTTACAGTTATTACAGAAAAGTTTTCCTTTCCGTTTAACTAATGGAGATAGACAGATGGAACATCGGGCGAAAATGACTCCAAATGAATCACCTCTAGTGGAGACTTGAAATGGAAGCCATGAATTTAAAACTTTGACTCTCACAATGTCGCCGATACGGACAACATCGAACATGCTGTTAAATCTAACCTTTAAAGAAACATATGGAAAGCGTAGAAAGCCGGTCATCTCGGAGGAAAGTCTACCTTTACCTTCAACGTAACACATTCTTATAATAGCTGAATCCTCATTTACATCGAAGACATAGCCATAGGCTACATCTCCACTTACAGGTATAGGAGGCTTTGAAAGGCTTACTGGAACTACTGAGATCACCCGTTTAACGGAATCGAAGAGGATGACTCCAGTGATGGCTGAGAAAATTCTGCCATTCTCCTCATAGGTGCCATCACCAGCCATAAACTCTTCAATTACTCCTAGGAAATCTCCTGGAAGAACGAATTTACCTGACAAGTTGCTCAAGATCATCACCACTCAGTTCTCTCGGATAACGCTTACTTCTCACGCAATATTCTGTAAAGAACCACATTAACCTTATGCCTAGTTTTATGATGAAAATTGAAGAGATGGGGAATGGAGATCGAAAAGTTAATCATATCTACAACTCTGCCACCCATATTCTCTATAAATTTTAAAAGAAATTTATGTGTAGAAGTCGTATATTTATGTAGAGAATAGACAACATCAGCTGACTCTAAAGCCTTCTTTAGGAAAAATCTGTCAGCACCCCTATGCTGAACGCCGAAAGGGGGATTCTGAATTACTGTGTCTCCATGAATATTAAGAGAACGAATATCGGAGCAGAGGTAAGTGACATGTGAATAAGCGTTGAAACCTAAATGTAGACTGTTTCTGAAAGCAGCATTTAAAGCTTCATGATCAACATCAACTCCCACTACAAAATCTGCACCCAAAAGGACAGCGCCCAAAGATAGAATACCAGCACCGCAACCCAAATCAAGAACTATCTTTCCAGAAATATCATCATAAATTCTTCCTGCAAACCATAAAATTTTAGCCGCATCCTCCCCTGAAAGCATGTACTGTTCCAATATGGGTTTGGGTGAAGGAGGAGGAGTCAGCGAATCTAATATTATAGCCAACCTTTTAAGCCGATTAATATGGATCATATAATATTCGCCTCAAAGAGGTTGGATCGAGATTCCCGCTGAGAGCAATAAACAATTCAGTTAAAGTTATGACAGGTTTACCGTGGAATGGAGCATTATCGATAGCTATTCTGGGACAAGCAGCTGAAACGAATACGTCGACATTTTTAAATGGTATGAGCATATTTTCTGAGAAATCTCTCACAGTAAATAGGTAATATTTTTTACCATGACTAATAATCAAGTCTGCAGCCTTCAATGCAGCTTCCAGTTTAAATTGGCCCGGTTTAATCCCTATGAGAATCCCAAAGACCGATGCTTCTCTCGCAATAGAAATATAATGCCACCTTAAACTTAAAGTTCTCTTAACAAGTTTAGAAATATCTCTAACTTCATTACGAAATGGATCTAAAACTAGAACTGGTTTACCGGTGGATAATGCCACTCCGAGAGCATGGAAGTCGCCGCCACTTAAAACGATGAAGACATCTACCTTTGAAGCTACTTGAAGCGCACTGCAAACATCGCATCCGAGAATTTGCCCTCTAAACTTAACCCGTCCACATAAACTGCCAATATGAACCTCGAAGCCATGCTCCTCTAAAATATGCTGTAAAGTCTCCAACATGTGTACATGTTGAACTGAGGCTAACAAACCAATTTTGGAGTATCCCCTAATTTTTTCAAGTAACTTGGAAATTAAACCGTTCAATGGAAGATTGGATAGAACTGGAATATAAATTATTGGAATAGGCGGCTTAGAATCGGTTAAAAATTCCGTGTGGCCGAAGTGAACTATTAAATCGGCTTTAAGCCTTAATCCATCATCCAATGCAACATCACAGCCTCCATAGCAAGGATCCATAGATATAAAGAAAATGGCATCGCTGGATCTTCTTAAACTTTCAACAATTGGAATAGCATACTGCTTCAACCCTTCTGGAAATTGGAGAAGCACCCTTTTTGCACCTATATTTTCAATCTCCTTTAAAACCGAATCTAAATCGAAATTGTACACTGACAACACCATGAAAATATTATGTGAAACAATATTTAAATTGACAAAAAGAAATTAGGAGATTTGGGTTAACCTAGCACTTTAAGATCATTCCTAGCACTAACAAATTCCTTTCTAATAAGATCTCTCACCGCTACACGGATCACCTCCGCCCTTGATGTGTAGCGCCCCATTTTAACCAGAATGTCAATTTCGTCGAGAATAGCTTTAGGAACCCTTGTAACTATAACTTTCATCTACCCCTCCCCCATCAAAATATATTTGGAAAAAGCGTAAATAGAAAGTTAGTATTACTGATGTAATACTGAGAGAATACAAACCTTAAAAAATTAATGTAAAAATATATGGAAAAACAGGCTGTTAAGCGAAGAAGAAGGAGAAAAAAGAAAAAAGAGAAAAATTAAAGAGGAATACGATGAACAAAGGAAGGAGAAAAGATTAAAAAGCGAGAAAAGAAAAAGAATCAAATTTATATTTAAGAATAACTCAAAAATTTTAAGAAAAAACTTTAAGAAGAGGAATGAAAATTGAAAGCATACATCGAAACCTATGGATGCGCTGCAAATCAAGCAGATACGAATATAATTAAAAACATGCTTATGAAGGGGAAAATAACAATTACAGATAATCCCATGAAAGCCGACATAGTAATAATTAATACATGTACAGTGCGGGGAGAAACCCAGCTGAGAATGGTTAAAAGAATAAAAATGCTCAGCGAAACATGTCTAAAGACAGGTGCAAAACTCATAGTTGCAGGATGCATGGCCAAGGCGCAACCAGCTTTAATTACCAAAATAGCGCCCAAAGCATCTCTCATATCACCTAAAAATGTGGAGAAGATCTTGAAGGTAATAAAGAAAAATAACAGGACAATTATGTTGCAGGATGCTGAGAGAAAAATTCTCCCAAAACATATCAATGGCAGAGTGTTTACGATTCCAATAGCAGAGGGATGCTTGGGAAACTGCACATACTGCATAGTAAAATTGGCGAGGGGAAGACTGAAAAGTCACAGTCCAAATAGAATCTTAGAGGAAATAAGGAGAGCCGTTAAGAGAGGAGCAAAAGAGATAAGGCTTACAGCGCAAGATACAGCGGTCTACGGGCTGGATATAGGAACCAATCTACCGGAGCTGATAAAGCAAATAAACGAGATAGAAGGAGACTTCATAATTAGAGTGGGAATGATGACGCCGAATTCAGCTTTAAAAATCTTAGACGAACTGTTAGAAGTATATGATTATGAGAAAGTTTACAAATTCATACATCTTCCACTTCAAAGTGGAGACGATAGAATACTTAAACTTATGAATAGGGGATACACGGTTGAACAATTCAAAACTATAGTGAAAAAGTTTAGAGATAGATATGCTAAAGGATTTATAGCAACTGACGTAATTATAGGATTTCCCACTGAAAGTGAAGAGGAATATGAGAATACGGTGAAAGTTATACGGGAAATAGAAGTGGACAAGGTTCACATAGCGAAATACTCGCCCAGACCCCATACACTTGCAGCCATGCTACCCCAAGTACCAGAGAAAATTAAAAAGAGAAGGAGCAGAGAACTCACAAAGATAGCTATGGAAATAGGGTTTAAGAGAAACAGTTTGCATTTAAATTCTAATGAAAAAGTGATTGTACTTGAAAAGGGAAATCGCGGAAACTTAAGGGGGAGACTTAGAAATTATAGGATGGTGATTTTGAAGGGAGGAGAAGAATTAATTGGAAGATGGGTGAATGTTAAAATTACAGATGCGGATTCAATACAGTTAAAGGGAAAATTAGCCTCCTGAAGGAGTAGGGAAGATAGCCACCACATCTCCATCCTTGAGAAAAAGTTTTTCTAGATCGGAGGGGGAGATTATTTTCAAATTCAAAGCCAACCTTAAATTCTCCCTTAAAGATCCATCATCGTTAACGAGAAAATTTTTTATTGAAATATTTAGGCGTTCTGTGAGGAGGGGCAATGCATCTATAAGTTGAAAATCGTCTGGAAGATCCAGAGTTATTTTTGATCTTCCAACAAGCTCTCTAACTGAAGCAAAAAATAGAAAGGTTATTTTCATCTCTCAGCACCTTTAAATCTCTTTCTATACATCCTCCAAGATAGACACATTGTTCTAGGATGACTTGCCTTGACATCGTCTAAGCGTTTTACGGAGGTGTTGCTTGGAGCTGAGAGAGGTTTTGAAGGATCTGTGTATGCTTCATCTGAGATCTTTCTCATAATATTAGCATATTCATCGATGTTCTCCTTGGTCTCCGTATCGGTGAACTCTATCATTAAAGCCTCCTTAACAATTAATGGAAAGTATATGGTTGGAGCATGTAAACCATGGTCTAGAAGCCTTTTAGCTACATCCAGAGTCTTCACTCCCGTCGCTCTTCTCATAGGTTCAGCGCTGAGAACACATTCATGCTTTCTAGGCTTCCCTGAACCATAGGGTAAATCGTAGCCTCTAACATTCTCCATCAATTTTAAGAAGTAATTTGTGTTGAGAACTGAAATCTCCGCAGCCTCCCTTAAACCTTTACCGCCCATAGATAAAATATATGCAGCGGTCTTCACTAAAACTGAAAAGTTTCCGTAAAATGACCTTATTTTTCCTATACTGTTAGGTCTATTATAGTCGAGATAGTATTTTTCACCGTCAAACTCCACGATGGGTACGGGAAGAAATTTATCTAATTTCTCCACGACACCTACAGGTCCTGCTCCAGGACCTCCTCCTCCATGGGGAGTTGAGAAGGTTTTATGAACATTTATGTGTACAATATCGAAGCCCATGTCTCCCGGTCGAACCTTTCCCATTATGCCGTTCAGATTTGCACCATCATAATATAGGAGGCCGCCGGCACCGTGAACGATGTCGGCTATCTCTAAAATATGCTCTTCAAATATGCCTAAAGTGTTGGGGTTGGTTAGCATTAAGCCTGCAGTTCTATCTGATACGGCAGCCTTTAAAGCTTCAAGATCTATACAGCCATCCTTATTTGATGGAATAACCACAACTTTAAAGCCGGCCATGGCGGCACTTGCAGGATTAGTTCCATGCGCACTGTCAGGTATGATCATTTCATCTCTATTTAAATCTCCATTAAATCTATGATAAGCTCTAATAAGCATGCAACCTAAATATTCGCCATGGGCTCCTGCAGAAGGTTGGAGGGTAACCCTATACATTCCTGTAATCTCTGCAAGCCATTTACCTACAAGATACATGAGCTTTAAGGCGCCTTGCACGGTGCTCTCATCTTGATATGGATGAATCCATGCAACATCATCCAGCGCTGCAAGCTCCTCATTAATTTTAGGATTATATTTCATAGTACAAGAACCTAGAGGATAAACTCCTAAATCCACACCATAGTTCATCTGGGAGAGCCTAGTATAATGTCTCACAACCTCGACTTCAGATAGTTCTGGAAGGTTCAATTCAACTCTTCTAAGATTTTCAGGTATTCTCTCAACGACATTGCCAACAGCATTCTTAATCTCTTCATCCACTTTTGGAACTGAAAATCCCCTTCTACCCTTAACGCCTAACTCAAATATTAGAGGTTCTCTCCATTTAGCCTGCCTAAACATTAAGATACACCTCCCAAAACATGTTTAAATGCATCTGCAAGCCTTTCAATATCTTCCTTTGAATGAAGCTCTGTCACACAATATAGAGCTGATTCACCGAGCTCTGGAAATTCTTTTTTAATAATTTTTCCTCCATGAACATCATACTTTAAAAGTTCTCTGTGAAGAGTTTCCACAGTTAATCCGGAACCGTCAATATTAACGACAAACTCTTTGAAATGGGGAGAGGAAAATAACGGTACCCTTACACCTGGAAGTTCGTCTAGAAGTTTCATGGCATAATGGCTTCTATACATGATTGATTCGCAAAGCTCTCTTAATCCACTTGGACCTAGAAGAGAAAGATATACAGCTGCGGCAACTGCACAGAGGCTTTGATTTGTACAGATATTGGAAGTTGCATGCTCACGTCTAATATGTTGCTCTCTAGTTTGAAGAGCCATGACAAATCCCCTCTCAGAACCGTCAATAGTAGATGTGAGGCCGATGATCCTTCCAGGCATTTGACGTATCAATTTATTATCACCTCTGCAAGCAAAGATGCCTAGAAGTGGACCTCCAAAATTCATGAAGTTGCCTAAAGGTTGACCTTCACCCACAACTATATCAGCCCCATAATCTCCAGGTGCTTTAAGAATGCCCAGAGAAATAGGGTCGACGCCTACGATGAATAGACCGCCAACTCCATGAACCATTGAAGCAATATCGGCTACCCCGGTTTCCAAAAAGCCGAGATAACTTGGATTTTCAACATAGACTGCTGCAACCTCATTAGATAGCGAATTTTTCAACTCTGAAACATCAAGCTGCCCTGTCTCTTTATC
>QMRB01000012.1 GCA_003649185.1 Thermoproteota archaeon
CTTCTAAAAGTTTTCATCCTTTAGATATTTATGACCCGATGGCTACTTCTTCATCGTAGAAGAACAACTATATTCAACACGCCTACAACATCTCTACTTATTTAAACTTACCTACATCACCCTCGCTAAAGCAAGAAGTTTTTCAGCATTAATGTTGTAAATTTAAGGTTTGATTATGATATTCTAATGCTAAAAGATAAAAGAAATATGTAGAATAAATTTAACCGTTAAACTTCAAGGTGAAATATATGGGTAAAGTTAGAATGGAGGAGATGTCTTGGAAGGAAGTGGAAGAAGCTATTAGGAAGGGAAAGAACACTGTTATAGTGCCAGTAGGATCTATAGAACAGCATGGACCACATCTGCCGGAAGGAACGGACACATTTATAGGAGAAGTTTTAGGTGAGAGAATAGCTAGAATTCTGGGAAATGCCTTAGTTGCCCCTGCAATTAGACCTGGATGTTCACAGCATCACATGGATTTTCCAGGAACGATTACAATTAAACCTGAAACTTTGATGAAAATTGTAAAGGAGATTTGTATTTGTCTTGCAAAACATGGTTTCAAAACAATAGTTTTATTACCAACTCATGGCGGAAATTTTGCTCCTATAACTGCAGTTTTACCTGAAATTTCAAGTGAACTTAAAGATGTACGGATAGTAGCATTAACAGATCTTAAGGAATTTATTGATAAAATGAATGAAGTAATGGTAAAGTATGGTGCTTCTATAAAAGAGGCAGGTTCCCATGCAGGTGCAAGTGAAACATCCATAATGCTTGCTTTGAACGAGAAACTTGTGAGAATGGATTTAGCTGAAAAAGGATTTATGGGAAAGTATACTCGAACAAAGCTGTATAGTTTGGGTTTAAAAGCCATAAGTCCTAACGGTATAATAGGGGATCCTGGGAAAGCAAGTAAAAAGGCTGGAAAAGCCATAATTGAAAGTTTAGCTCAACATTTCGCTTCAAAGATTAAGGAAGAAATTAAAGCTTGTTAATGGTGAGCATATGACAGCGTTGAAGGGTATTAGAGTTCTGGATCTGAGCAGGATATTGGCTGGACCCTTCTGTACAATGATACTTGGAGATTTGGGAGCTGAGATAATTAAAATAGAACAGCCTGGAATAGGTGACGGCTCAAGAATTTGGGGACCGCCCTTCATAAATGGAGAAAGCGCGTATTTCCTATCGATAAATAGAAATAAGAAAAGTGTAACTTTAAATCTTAAGAAAAGTGAAGGTTTAAAAATCTTGTACAAGCTTGCAGAAAAGAGTGACATTATAATAGAGAATTTCCGTCCAGGAGTGGCGGAACGACTGAAAATAGATTACAATCATATTAAAAAGATAAATCCAAGGATAATTTATTGCTCAATAAGTGGATATGGACAGGAAGGTCCATATAAGGATAGACCTGCATATGACCTTCTAATACAGGCTATGTCCGGTTTCATGAGCATTACAGGAGAACCTGACAGACCGCCCGTGAGAATAGGGGTTGCAATCATGGATTTAGGAGCAGGAATGTATGCGGCAATATCAATCCTCGCAGCTTTAAGATATAGAGAAATCACCGGTGAAGGACAGCATATAGATATATCACTATTAGATACAGCGGTTTCTTGGCTCACATATATGGCGATGAACTATTTTGCTACAGGTAAGAATCCAGTTAAAATGGGATCTGCACATCCAAGCATAGTTCCATATCAATGCTTCAAAGACTGTAAAGGAAGATTCTTCGCATTAGCTATTGGAAATGATATACATTGGAAGAGATTTTGTAAGGCAATTGGAAGGGAAGAGTGGATTGATGATGAGCGATACGCTACAAACCCTTCAAGAGTAAAGAATCGAGAGAAGCTGATAGGAGAGTTGGAGAAAATTTTCAAATGTAAGAGTAGAGAATATTGGCTTAAACTCTTCCAGAAATATTTGGTTCCTTCAGCACCCGTAAACGAAATAAGCGAAGTATTAGAGGATCCTCAAGTTATTCATAGGAAAATGCTTCTAGAATTGGAGCATCCCAAGATAGGGAGAATTAAACAGCTGGGAAGTCCGCTGAAATTTTCATTAACCCCAATAGAGATAAAGACTCCTCCACCCATGCTTGGACAACACACAGTTGAAGTGTTAAAAAATATACTGGGATATAGTGATGATGAAATTGAAAAACTTAAAAAGGAAGGGATAATTTAAAGACTATCCATGAAATTTACGAGTTCTTAAAAGAATAATTACAATTGCACCTATCACTATTACAGTTGCAATAATCATTATAGTTTCTAGCGGCATTGTTGAAGGTAGCGTTCCACCTTCTGAAGGCGGCGGTGGAGGTGGCGAAGGGCTTGGCACTTCCGATTTAACAATTACAGTTCCATTGATAATTCTAATATTTCCTGCAAAATCTTCAACATACACTGTGTAGGTGACGTTTAGCGCATTGGGAGGTATCGAAATTTTATAATTATAGTCTAACTGGTCGTATGTAGATTTTATTTCAGTCCTATCAGCTTTTACTTTCGGCTTTAAACTTGGAACATTATGGATGGTTGGCGAATATCTCCCACTGTTCAGGCCGAAATAATAACTTAAACTTACATTTTTAACACCCCAGCCGGAATCGGCGGCGGAAATTGAGAGGCTAAGTGTTTTATTATTATTCTGTAAAGATGATGTGACTGTTGCTTCAGGCTTTACAGAATCATTTTCAGCGGACAAAGTAAGCAGATATTCACTTTTTGCTGGGATATTAACCCTAAATCTCACCAAATATTTCCCGTCAAGATTCACTACACTATAATTTGAAGGCGGCTGAGGTATGAATCTGTAATTTTCAAACGGAATGGAACCATTCACAACGAATTCTATTAGAGGATTTAATTCAGCATTTATTCCGTTGAACACCTTTATTGAGACACTACGTGTTGAACCATCATTTGCAGGGGTATAATAATATGTTAAGTATCCTAGAGGATATGAGGATGGACGATCTTCAGGATTCTTATTTTTTAATGAGAAAACTTTTACATTGCAATTTTCATCTATTTGTATAAGTCTGAAAGACCAGTAATCTCCCTGTCTAAGGGAACCTCCAGCAGGTAGATTTGTCTCGAAAATATGTATGCCATTATACACGTTATATTGTTCTCTGTGAATATGTCCCGACAAAATTAAAGTTATGTTATATTTCTCTATTAATCTTAAAATCTCCTTTGCATTATCTAAATGTTCAAGCCAACTTGAATAGATGCAGCTTTTCAACTTTTCAATATTTTCCCAAGAACCTGAAATTTCAGTTGGACCTGACGAGAATAACGGATGATGGAAAAGCAATATTTTAGCTCCGTCAGTTATGTTGGCTAAAATATTTTCAGCCCAAACTAACTGATCATTGCTCACATAACCGTCAGAAGCCGAATCTAAAGCTATTATGTGGAACGATCCAATTCTAGTATACCAGTGTAATGGGCCGCAATATTTCACATAGTTTTTTGCATCATCACCTGCATGATCATGATTTCCAGGTATAACATATATTGGCACTTTTGAAGGACCGTTTAAAAGTATCTTCCAAGCATACTGCCATGCTGATGAAATCGTATCCACATCTACAAGATCACCAGTTAAAATTATGAGCGATGGATGGATTAAGTTTAATTCATAGATTGCCCTTGCTAAGACATCAGCTCCGTAGGGAAGATGAATATCTGTGATATGCCCTATCAGCAATCTCTTTGGAAAAGTATCGGTAACATTAATACAGATAGGCTGCATATATTCGGCGGTCTCACCATTCTCCAAGGAATATTTAATTTTCAACGAATATAGACCTGATGGAATTATTGTAGGAATTTTTAAAGTTAATATCCAAAGATGCGAATATTCAGCATTTACAACTTTGAGAGGATATTCACCATAATTGGAGGTTAAATATACTTCCCAATCTTTAGCTGTTTTCTCAGCATTGACGGTGGCATTGAAGGATGCTCCTTTAAGAACCGTTATGGGCAGTGAGGGTAATGGATTTTTTATTGGATCAGCAACCTCTCTAAATTCTTCAACAGTAGGATAGATTGTGAGCGAATAGAACAATATAAATAATATTATTGCGACTATGAGTTTTTTAAGAGGGTTCTTTTTAAGTTGAAAAGTCATGGCTTCACCACATATAAATTTAATGCAGAAACCTTAAAACCATTTACATAATCTTCGATTTAAACTGGAAGTACAACGGTCTTTTCATAGGGAATATATATTCTCAGTTTGCTGCCGATATTCAAGTTGAAACTCGAATCAACCTCAAAAATGAACCTGGCTGATCCAACCCTTAAATAAACTTCTTGAATGCTTCCAATGAAGGAGAAGCTTTCCACAATGCCGTCAAAACTGTTCACTTCGTCAGATTCCTCTTTCAACTTGAAAAATTCAGGTCTAAAAATACATGCCACTTTGTCGCCGACATTTACTTTTAAATCCTCATATGGAGTTACACCTTTAATCCTGAAATTTTTGCATTCAACTTCCACGTATTTCCTCAACTTATTAACAACTTTTCCATATATTATAGTGCTCTTCCCCATGAAAGATGCAACGAAAAGATTTCTAGGCTTCATATAGATTTCTCTTGGCGTTGCAATTTGAAGGATTCTTCCCTCATTCATAATGGCCATTCTGTCTGATATGACCATGGCCTCCTCCTGGTCATGGGTAACATATATAGTTGTGATTTTAAGTTTCCTCTGTAACATTTTCAGCTCCTCTCTCATCTCCACCCTCAACTTGGCGTCTAGGTTGCTTAACGGTTCATCTAGAAGTAGAACTTTAGGCTGAATGATCAATGCTCTTGCCAAGGCAACTCTCTGCTGCTGCCCTCCAGATAATTGATGTGGATATCTGTCTTCTAAGCCTTCAAGTTTAACGAGTTCAAGAATCTCTTTCACTCTTCTTTTAATTTCATCTTTGGAAACCTTTCTTATCTTCAATCCGAAAGCAACATTTTCATAAACGTTCATATGAGGCCAAAGAGCATAATTTTGAAAAACCATTCCGCTCTCACGCATATATGGAGGATAATCCGTTACATCTTCATCGTCGAAGAAGATTCTGCCACTATCAGGAGTTTCTAGGCCTGCTATAACTCTTAAAGTTGTAGTCTTTCCACATCCACTTGGACCGAGAATAGTGAAGAACTCTCCATGATTAACATTTAAAGTTACATGGTCTACTGCAACTACGCTTCCAAACTTCTTCGTCACATTTATCAACTTAACCTCAACCATTCATATCACATCCCAAATATTGAAAATCTTTGCTTAAGAAGATAGTTGGATATACTTATTGCAATTACTTGGAGGAGGATTAAGAGGACACAGAGAGCTGCACCTACACTAACCGCTCCAACAACCACACTACCATATACAACTTGGCTTATATAGAAGGTTATCGGCCCTCTATCTCCTCTAAGAGAACCTAAAGTCACACTTGTACTAACCTCCGACATCGAATATACAAATGTTAGAATTGCCCCTCCAAAAATATTTATCGAAATTAATGGTAAAACTATTCGTATAAAGGTGTGTAGTCTATTTGCACCAAGATTCATTGCAGCTTCCTCTAAGGATATATGAACCTGCTGTAATCCTGCAAATATACTTCTAGCTGCAAATGGAAGCCTCCTAATAGAATAGGCTAATATCAACAATATGGAGGGATCTACAAGTGGATCTAGAACTGTACCTCTAAAGTAGCTTGTGAAGAAGAGAAAGAAGCCTACAGCTAGAACGATGCCTGGAATCGATATTGGAATTGTAGATAAGATATCAAGTATATTGGCTATGGAACTTTTAACTCTTGAAACAACATAGGATGCATTTGAACCTATGAAAACTGCTATCAGCACTGCGAGAATAGAATAGGTTAAACTGTTAAACATTGCGGTTCGAACTGAGGGGGTTAACAGTTGATTTACATATTCGAAAGTTAACTTGGATGGGAAGATTCCGCTTGTAACCCAATCGGTGAAGGCTAAGATGAAGACGCCTACCTGTGGGAGGCTGGCGAAAATTACTAGGGGAATTATGAAAGCTAAAATTAAGAGTAAGCCTATACGTCTAGGTTTTTTAACTTTAGAACTCCATCTGCTACCTTTACTTATAGTTGCATATGTCCTAAGTGAAACATATTTCTTTATCAGCATAAATCCAGAAAGAGATAAAATTAGTAAAATAATGGATAGAGTGGCAGTTTCAGGAGAGATCTGGCCCCTTAAAGCCTCACTGAAAGACTGAAAAATATAGTAAGACATAACTTTTTTCGCCAGCGGATTGCCACTATACCCGATAAATCCTATAGGAGCTCCCAGATCTTCCATGCTGAAAATAAATGTCACGGTAAATCCGGCCATTATGCCTGGAAGAGAGAGGGGAAGAATTATCTTTCGGAATAGGGTGAAACCTTTGGCCCCCAAGTTTTCAGCCTGCTCCTCCAAGCTGGGATCTATGGAGATAATGGATGATAGAACATTCAAATATACTATTGGAAAATAGCTTAATGTTTGGGCTAAAATGATCCCGGCAAAACCATTTACATCCACTCTGTAGGGTAAAATGTGAAGAATATCATATAGAAGCACATTTATGATCCCTCTCTTCGGATGGAACAGTTTACTTAGCACATAAGCATTGACAAAGGGTGTTGCAAGCATGGGTATATTTAGACCTATTCGAAGAACAGTTTTACCTGGAAATTCATATTTTGCCATGATATAAGCTGTTACTATTCCAAGTATCGAGCACAATGTGGCAACTGTTAATGCAATTATAAGCGAGTTCAAAATTATACCGTAATCTAAACCCCAAACATATAAAGTGTCGCCGTAAATTTCAAAAAGTTTACCACCCTTAGGTGAAAGGGATAGAAAATACTTATTAGTCAATATGGATTGAAACCAGTACAAGGAGAATGATCCCTTATATAGAAAAGCTCTCAAAACAATGGAAGATAAGGGCAGAATTAAGAGGAAAATAAAGAAGAATAAGCTGACTGCAGACTGAAATATGATGAATGGATCAAAATGAGGTAGAAGCCTTTTAAGAAGCCGAATCAATTTAAATTTAATTGACAAGGCCTATACACATCCAACAAAAATTAGAAGGTAAAGAATATTAGTATTTATCCTTGTAATGCTTGAATCACGAGGTTATATCTCTGCTCGGCAGCAGCTCTCCAACTGTTGGTGATCTCAGTTTTAAATTCGGGATTCAGAAGCATTGAATTAATTTGCTGAGCATATTCCAAGGTGAAGGTTTTGACGCTGTTTGTCAATGGATCTGTAAAGTTTAATTTTAACGGATTTGCCATTACATCTATAAGCTTTTTAAACTCGTCGGTGGTTATTTTACCATTCTCCTTAGCGTTTATTAGAGCCATCCAAGCATCTTTCAACTTGTCCTGAGGCTCAACCAGCGTTGCATGGAAGAACCACATAAGCGAATTCTCATATGAAATTGCAAGTTCATCGCTGAACTCTATTGTGGAAGCTTGAAAAGTAAGATTATACTGTGCTTGAAGGTCGCTTCTCTTCTTACCTTCAGGTGTATTGAACACTTCAGGATTGATTGGAAGCCTGTTTACATTTGGATCCAACCATATCTTTTGGCCTTCAGGAGATAGAACCCATTGGATAAATGCCAATGCAGCATCGACATGCTTTGAAGTGTTCAGCAAGGCTATTGGATCGCCATTAACGATGGTTCCATCCTTTGGAAGAATATACTTACAGGATGGAACCTGAAGTTGAGCAGTATAACCATAGAAGTCTATGGTTATACCTACACCTATTGTTCCATCCATAACTGCATTTCTAACCGATTCAGATTGATCGAAGACTGCCGAATTAGCAGTCATTAATGTGATGATTTTCCATCCTTCAACCCAGCCATATCTCTGTAGAATTATTTGATACATTCGTGTATTTGATGTGGATCTTGTGGCGTCTGCAACACCTACAGATGGAGATGGAAGTGTTACACCATAAGTTTCATTTGCTAAATCTATCCACTCGTCAGGTTGAGGCAGATTATATGTATTTAAATAATCTTTGTTTATTGTAAATCCGAAAGATGAAATTGCAGCGGCAACCCATAAAATATTTCCTTTATCATCAAATCTCTTCATCGGAGAACCGCTGATCTCATCTGGAAGAGTGTTAACTAAATCTAAGACTTTACCCTTCAATGGTTGAAGCAATCCCTCATTTTTTAATGTATCAAATAAAACTGGACCTCCTCCCCAAGCAACATCTACATCACCTCTGTTCTTTATTACTCCAAGCCATAGATGAGAAGCAGGTGTCAACCACCATATATCTTTAATTCCATATTCTTTGGCTATTTGAGAGGATAGGAAAGCTGTTTCAGCCTTCTTCAATATATCCATTCCATGTCTACTTATAACTACCAGTGTTATTTCAGTAGGTTTAGGCGGCTGCTCCCCACCTCCCGAGGGTGGAGTTTCCTCGTGGGGTGGAAGGAGCATCTGCCAGCCCACATATATTGCAATGAATATTGCAATTAAAATAATTGTTCCAGCAATAAATTTACTTTTGCCACTTAACTGGGACATTAAGACACCATATGAATGTTGAATTAGAATAAGATATAAATATTTTCCATAGATAATCCTTTATGATGATTATGTATAAGTATGGAAGAATTTTGGGAATGACACTACTCTTAACACTATTACTGGCAGCTGTAAACTCCTCCATTATGGCATTTGCACAAACTCAGGGGAAACCGAAGATCGTCGTATGGTTGAAAGGAGCTATGGGTGCAGATCTCCACTATCAAGCGGCAGTAAACGATTTAACCCAATATGAATGGTACAATGTAACGGGAGAATTAACTTCAACTGACTTGGTGAATGCCTCGGCGCTGATCGTTATAATGGTGGATTCAACTATGAATGTAACTGAGGATGAGCTTAATGTAATTAAAAATTGGCTAAGTGAAGGACATAAGTTAATATGGGTTGCAGGGGACTCCGATTATGGAACAGATAGATTTAGACAGCCGACAGCAAACTATCTACTTGAGGGTATAGGAAGCAAATTAAGGGTAGATGTCTGTGAAGTTACAGATACAAAGTCAAATGCTGGAGAATCCTACAGAGTTTTAGGATTATCAGATAAATGTGATGAAGAGGTTAAATTCCTAGTTGCAGGTGTCAACAGAGCCCTATTCCACGGCCCAGCACCCATAATAGCTTATGTAAATGGCGAATATGTAAGGCTAAATGAAAAGAAAATTGAAAATGTATATAGAGTAATGTGGACTTCTGATGAGGGAACTATAGAGGAGTTTAACGAGCCATTTTCATATGTCTATGAGCTAAATGAGCAGGGAAGATTCGTCGTATTAGCAGTGGAACTGGACCCTGTAAACAAGAATCTAATAGTAGTTTCAGGAGACGGCCCCTTCGACCATTACACCGGCATGTATAAGCCTGAACTTAGAAAACCTGACAGATATGGAGTTGAATATCCGCAGCAGGGAGCAACACTACTTGCAAACATATTAAGCTGGGGAATCAGCATCGATGAATTTATAAAGCAAGCGTCACTTCCAGGAGAAATAAGCAACCTTCAAAACCAGGTGAACTCATTACAGTCTGAAGTGGAAGATATCAAGGGACAACTATCGCAAGCTCAATCGATGCAGCCAATATACCTTATAGGGGGATTAATAGTAGGATTAATAATTGGATTTGCAGTTGCAAAGTACATTATTAAATGAACCTCCCCTATTTTTTATTATAAAATCTTTTGAAAACGAAAGTGATTAATGTTTAGCATGTTGTAATTTAAATGTGAATGAAGGATATATTGCTCAAAGCATAATAGATGCAATTTTAGAAGTAGCTTCAAAAAGGAATGCAACGAAGATAAAAAGTGCTACAATAGTAATCGGACAGTTAAAATTTATCGATAAGGAAGCGTTGACAAAAGCTTTCAAAGCATTGTCGAAAAAGACTGCAGCTGAAGGAGCTGAACTCAAAATTAAAGTTAAGACAGCTGAATTTAAATGTAAAAACTGTAATTTTCAATGGAGATTAAATGAAGAATTAATCAACGCTAGAGATGTAATTCTACTTCAACTCTCACCGGAATATATAAATCAAGTGATAAAATGTCCTATATGCATGTCAAAAAACTGTGAAGTGTTAAGTGGATACGAAATGTACATTGAGAATGTTGAGATCATAATTTAATTGCACATTATCAGGTGAAAATCTTGAGGAAGCATATTATAAAAAATTTCGAGGAACTAATCAATATACGAGAAGATTGGAGAAGAAAGGGAAGAAAGGAGATCCTTGAAATATTAGAGAAAGGTTTAGAAAAAGCTGACCCAGAAAAGGCTATAAAGAGACATTTAAAATTGAAGAAGGACTGTATAGAGATAAAAGGTGAAGAAATAGCTCTAAACAAATTTAAAAGAATATTTGTAGTAGGAGGAGGAAAAGCCTCTGCAAAGATGGCTAAAGCAGTTGAAGAAATTTTGGAAGATAGAATATATAAGGGATTAATAATTGCACCTGAAAACGTTAAGAGTAAAACGAAAATCATAGAAATAAGGATAGGTGATCACCCGATACCGAGCAGAAGAAACATACAATACACAAAAGAGATTATAGAATTGCTAAAAGAAACGGGAAGAGAAGATTTGATTATAATCCTACTTTCCGGAGGAGGATCAGCACTTCTCACATATCCAGCCGACAAACTTGAACTTGAGGATATAGCTGAAACTACGAGGATTCTGCTGAAATGTGGAGCAAACATAGAGGAGATAAATACCATTCGAAAACATATCTCGAAGATTAAAGGTGGACAATTAGTGAAATATGCTTATCCAGCTAGAACTATAACTTTAATAATATCAGATGTTGTTGGCGATAGAATAGACAGTATAGCTTCAGGGCCTACAGTCCCAGATAAAACAACATTCAAAGATGCAGAGAGAATAATAAAAAAATATAATCTATATGGGAAACTCCCTGAAAATGTGATAAACAGAATTATAAGAGGAGTAAAAGGAAAGGTGGAGGAAACTCCAAAACCGGGAAATCCACTATTCAAAAAAGTTATAAACATAATAGTAGCGAACAACTTTGAATCACTGAAAACCATGAAGAGAGAAGCGAAGAGAAGAGGATATAGAAGCATGATTTTATCTTCACGAATTACTGGAGAGGCGAAAGAGATAGGAAGATTGATGGCAGCAATATTTAATGAAGTAAGGGAAACGGGAAATCCTATAAAAGCTCCAGCAATAATTATCGGCGGAGGAGAAACAACTGTAACTGTAAAGGGAAATGGAATTGGCGGAAGAAACCAAGAATTGGCTTTAACAGTTGCAAATATAATAGGAGGTAACGGAAGAATATTTTTCGCCTCCATAGGAACGGATGGAATTGACGGAGTAACAGATGCTGCAGGGGCAATAGTAGATGCGGAGACAAAAAGAGAGGGAGAAGAATTGGGATTAAGCATTGAGGAAACATTAAAAAATAACGATTCATACAGCTTCTTCAAAAAAGTTGGAAAAAACATAATATATACTGGATTAACAGAGACAAATGTTAACGATTTAATGATAGGATTAATATTAAAATAAAAGATTAAAATTAAAATCAGATAACTATAATGGAATATTAAAATTAAAAGGAGAAGAAAAATGAGAGAAGAAAATTTGAAGAAAAGAAGTAGAAAAGAAAATACATATATCATTATAATTTGTTTTCTAATTGGAACTTCAAGCTACTTTTACATGCTTAATCTATCAATACAACCGAAGATAAATCAACTTATAACTGAAAATGAAAGTCTAAAGGGACAGCTTAAAACTCTTCAAAGAAATTATAATATTTTAAAAATGAACAATACAATATTAATTAACAAATATGATAAACTTAAAACAGAATATTACACTTTAAAATTTGAATACGCACAGATATTCAACAAAACTCCTGAAAAAACCATTCCCACCACAATAGTCTACTACACAAACTTCGGGGAAAAGAAAAATATTTTAACAATTATAATATCCTATGAAACATATGAAAAGTATCATGAAGAGAAACATCCAATAATCACTCCATATAATTTAGAGGTTGCAAAACAATATATTACATCAAACGATCCAATAATAAAACAGATAGCTGAAAAATTAAGGGAACAGACTGTAAATGAGGAAGAGTTAGCTGACGCTCTGCTAGACTTTGTTCAAGACAAAAACTATGCATTATCCATAAGATATTACCCAACCATTGAATTCAAATATCCGGTGGAAACTCTGGTTGAAATGGGTGGAGACTGTGATACACATGCATTTCTATATGCATCACTTCTCAAAGCCGCCGGATTCAAGACACTTCTACTCTTCACAACAGACCAAACACATGTAGCAGTTGCAGTTCACCTGAATAAACCACCTGAACACAATTTAAACAAAATAGCATATTATTTTGAATATAATGGACTAAAATATTATTTTGCAGAAACAACGAGTTGGGGATGGAGAGTGGGAGATCTACCCTCAGAATTGGAAAATAAAAAATGGAAGCTGATTGAAGTATAGACACTATTTATATGACTTTTATCTCTTTCACCTTGTCATATACTTCAATGGTTGCAGCTATAGGCTTCAGAAATTTAATGCCTTCAGCATCTATTATAATTGAATATTCAAGTTTTATCCTGCATGGAACATCTTGAATATTATGCGTATTTGCTGCCTCTATGATCTTGCCTGCAAATTCCTTCCAATATTCAGCTGATCTTTTAACATCTGCCTTTTCACTAGCCACCACTGCATAGAATGCTCTTTTCAATCTGAAAAGTGCACCTCTCCCGGTGGGGGATATTCGCGTTACTAGCTGGCTTGTTGAAACTTTACCTTCAAGTGCAAGCAATATTTTTTCTATCTGCTCATCACTGAAACCTTCTGCCTTTAACCTTTTTATTAGCGTTTCTCTTTCTTCAGACAAAAGAGTTCACCGAAAATATATTATGTAACATGCATATATATTAAATAATTTATCCTTTTAGATTATATTACAATCATAACAGAGAATCTAAAACAAGGCTTTTAGAAGTGTAGGGAAATCAGCAATACTGTTAAGTATAATCTTTGCACCGGCTTTTTTAAGTTCTTCAATGGTTCTAACTCCAGTTTTAACTGCAATTGGTGTAGCTTTTATTTTCTTTGCTGAGATTACGTCTAAAGTGCTATCGCCAACCACAAGAACTCTCCTAGGATGTAACCCAAGCAGAGATATAACTTTCAATAAATGTTCCGGATGCGGCTTAAAATTTTTAACATCATCACGGGTAACCACAGCATCAAAGTAAGATTTAAGGTTAAACTTTAAAAGAACATTTTCTGTTGATCTTCTTCCACAGAGAGTAAATAAGCCGCATTTTAATCCAAGCGATTTAACCAGCTCTAATGACTCATATACACCGTTGAATAAAATGGTGTTTTCACTTGCCTTCAACTCGAAGACATCTACAAGATTGTAAAGGTCACTTATAGTCTTTTCAATTAAAGGTTTACATAGTTTCATCGCCTTTAAAAGAATTTCAGTTTTCCTTATGATAGTTATTGGAAAATCACTACAAGAATATATTTTGAAAAAGAGAAAATTGCTCTTCAAATAGCTAAATATTCGAATTGTTAAAGCTTTCCTGTCAACGGAATATTTCGTTAAAGTTCCATCTAGATCGAAGATTACACCATCAATTTTCAATGAATTACACCTAGAAATAATGGAAGGCATTTATTATTTATGTATTTCATTAGATTATTGTAGATTGGTAATAAAATTTATGGTAGTAGAACAACTGTGAAGTATGGTCTGCCTTTATCCGTCTGGAAAGCCACTTCTACAGATCGGCCTGATAGAAATGAGCTTCCTCGAAGAATGAAAATCTCTATCCAATAAACTTCCCCCGGATATATGAGGAAACCTTCATTCTCAAAAACGTTAATGTTAGAAGTGGAATCATATAGAAGTGATATGGAGAGTGGGGAACCCTCCTTCCATGCAGTGATATTAGCTATCTGCTGAATATTTGAAAAATGTCTACCGTTAATTCTAACATCGTTTAGAGTAATAACTGATGAACCTTGATTTCCGATCTTAAATCTCACTCTCCATCCTAGAGGAAAATCTATCGTAGTTAATGGATAATAATAGGACTCTTCACCTATTTGAATGGTAGGTTCAACTTCAGCAACATAACGATAGTAAACATAGTCGAAGGCCACATAGCCTTCCTTTGGATCTGCACCTATCCTCAAATAATAATCATTAACCTGATAATCGGATGGAATATAGGAGAGGAACTCGCTATTCGTTAAATTATCCCAAAGATACATTCTATCAACATAGTATCTTATTTTGAAATTAATACTTTCAATATTTCTAATATCACTTTCAGTACTATTAAACTTACTACGATCCTTAGAAATTATACTCTTCTTGAAATCCGCCTTTTTAGCATTTCCTGAAACACTTATCTCAGCTAAAACAACCTCAGTTTGACGGCTTTGTGTAGTTCCTATGAGAAATGGATCATCATGGGAACCTACCAGCTCTACCGCTGCAGCAATGCCGCTTGAAGTATAATCCTGTAGGGATAGTCGCCCACTTATTTCAATGCTTTTCTCGATCAGATTCCTCGTATCCATATAGAAATATTTCGAGATTTCTTTAGGTCCAGAAATGTCTGTGTCTCCCCTATAGATTCTTAGCTCACCGTTAATGATGAAGTATTTATCTTTATCCTTGTAGAAGTCTGGAATCCACCATTTACTTTCATCTACGCTATTACCGCTGAAGGACTCATAAAATGGGAAGAAAATATCTGGAGGTGTTTGAGTTATACGGATATCTGTACCATAATGCATATATATTGTAATTGTTTGGCCTGCCGGTATATCCACTTTTATCCATATTTTCCCCTTTGCATTTACTTTATCCCAGTATTCTATCCAATATGGAATATGGAATTTTTGAGCTTCCTCTAAAGATGAAGGTTGTTCTTCATATATGAAAAAAATGTCTGAACCGTCAGGCTGAGTATGCTGGAATATTTTGGATTTACCGTCAAAATTTAAGCTCAATATATAATTTGCTAGATCTTGGCTTCCTGGATTGCTGATAGTTATTGGAATATAATATCCGTAGGGTTCATCTGCAGTAACCACTCTCATCTCAGAGATCTTCACGTAGGATCTTCTGAAAATCCTTAAATATTCATATGTATTGTAGGTTTGCGATATGTCGTTTAGCCACATGGAAACTGCAAGAGATAAGCTTATACCTATAGATGCAAGAATGATTAGACCTACAAGCATGCTGAAACCTTTATTATTCAAGTAATTCTTCAAATATAACCCCTTCACATTTAACTTATATCATGGTTAATAGTTCATCCTAATATTTATATTTAATTCTTCTATCCACATTATTCTTCATAATTTCATAATCAACATTACATATTGAATCGACCATATACGTAGTAGTATTCAACATAAAGTTAAAATATCAGGATATCTAAATCAATAGCTGCGAGGGGTGGATTAAATAATTATTAGGGTAATTGCCCCAATGTTAATTTTGATCATTTTAAACTCACTTATCCCATTACAGCATGAAATAAATTTGGAAAATGAAAGAGAAAAATTGATAATCTTCGCAACTATTGGAACATTCTCGAGAATAGTTAAGGATATCTGTGGAGATAGAGGAGAAGTATACACGATAATACCTGAATCAGCTGAACCTCACCAATACCAGATTCCACCAAGCATGATAAATAGGTTGAGAGAAGCTTCACTCCTAGTTTTTACAGGCCATATAGAAAGCATTGAAGATAAGCTGAAAATGGCAATCAATATACCTTACGTTACATTGGAGGATTACATTAAACATGGATTAACAATTCTTGAGATTTCTGGAGATGGAAAAAATTTGCATGGATATTGGCTGTATCCTCCAAATGCCGTCGCCATAGCTGAAGCCGTAGCTGAGAAACTGAAGGATATTGATCCTTCAAACAGTGAATATTATGATCGTCAGCTGGAGAAATTTAAAAGAGAGATCCACATGCTTATGGATAATGTGAATAATTTACTCGTTCCGAGAAATGGTTTAAATATGATTTCCGTAGCGTTAGCTTTTCCAGCAGCACAATACATAGCATATATGCTTCAATTAAAAGTGAAAGCATTTATAAGTAGAGGGGAAGGCATCCTTATTGGAAGTAGTGAAATGCTTAAAATAGAAGATGAGATGAAGAGAGGAGAAATTAAATATATTTTGATGCCCGATATTTCTCTTAGAACACAGCTAGGAGAATATGTTAAGCAACTTTCAAGCGAAACTGAAACACCAATAGTGATTATAAAAACTATAGGTGGATGGGAATTCAACACCTATGCTGATTTCATATATTATAATGTTGGATTGGTTATTGGAGCATTAAAGTCACATTCATATATCAATAGAACTATGGGCGGCCGAATATGTGAAGGGGAAAATTACTATCTCATATTGATAATACTTGCTCTTACAATAATACTTACTCTAGAAACTTGGAAGCTTATGGGGAGATATTAATGACGGATGAAATTATCATTGAAAATTTAAATGTCAAGTTGAATGGTAGAATTGTGCTTGAAAACATAAATTTTAGACTTAAATTTCCAAGATTTATAGCCATCATGGGGCCTAATGGTGCGGGAAAAACCACATTACTAAAAGTTTTAACAGGTTTTATAAAGCCAGATGAAGGTGAAGTTAGCGTTTATGGGCTGAATCCTATTAGAGACAAATTTAAACTTGCCAAGATTGTGGGATACGTTCCTCAAAGGGAGAGAATTGAAGTTTCAATACCGATGAAAGTTAAAGACGTCGTTTTAATGGGATTGCTATGTAAAAGGAGATTTCCAAGAATACCTAGAAGGGAGAACTTGTTAAGGATAAAGAAAGTATTAGAAGCAGTAGGTATAGAAGAGTTGTATGATAGAATTTTTTCACATTTATCTGGTGGAGAACAACAGAAAGTTCTAATAGCAAGAGCTTTAATCTCAAATCCAAGACTTCTAATTCTAGATGAACCGTTAACGGCTATAGATGTGAAAAGCCAATGGGAGATAATTGAATTTCTTAAAAAATTAGAGTTGGAGGAGAAGATAGGCATTCTTATGGTAACGCACGATATAAACCCTGTCGTAGAATATGTAGATGAAGTTCTATTGCTCAATAGAAAGCTAATTGCATATGGAGAGATAAGTAAAGTATTAACTGAGGAAAATTTAAGGAAGGCTTATGGGCCAAATGTGAGGGTGGTAACTTCTGGAAAATTATGTTACGCTATAACGGGTGATATTCATGCTTGAACAGTTAATGATAAATCCATTCATATTTAGAGCTATAATAGGCATAGTTTTGGCATCATTTTCAGCTTCAACTATGGGAACATTCATAGTTGTTAGGGGTATATCTTTCTTAACAGCTGAGGTAGCACATGCAGCGCTTGGAGGAGCAGCTTTAGGAATCTTCCTCCAAGCAGTTGGTTTACTGCCCAACGTTAATCCATTTATAATTGCAACAATATTCGCCATAGGAGTAACCATTATAACAGGAATTGCAAGTAGAGAAGGAACACGAAAGAAATTGGAGACAGCGATAGGAGCAGCCTTCGCTATAAGTATGGCTATGGCGGTAACCCTCATGGGAATTATACCGTCCGAAAGGCTTCCGGAGATTTGGGGATATCTCATTGGAGACCTTCTACTACTAACATATGATGATCTTCTTTTGCTTGCAACTATAACCGCTATTATAACTGTACTTACAACGATTTTTCTAAGGGAATTTCTATACATATCTTTCGACATTGAAGGAGCTGAAGCTCTAGGTTTAAATTCAAAGATCTACAATTATTTAATGCTTATATTGGCATCCCTATCGATTGTTGTTGAAACTAAAACTGTAGGTTCCATTATAGTTTATGCATTCATGATCTTGCCAGCTGCAATAGCATCCCAAGCTAAAATAGACATAACATCAATAATGATATATTCATTGCTTATATCGATCTTTGTGGGATTGATAGGTTTAACATTCTCGTTAATTTTAAATTTACCTCCAAGCGGGCTTATAGGTTTAATCCTTTCAGGAATCTACATATCTGTAAGTATATTCAAAAAAGAATAATAGTGAAAATTTAATTAACGTTTTAAATTTTTCTTTTAAATCTTAATGAAAGCTTGGCGGTTATTACCTTTTCTGTTGTAAACATTCTAGATGCAATATATAATAATATTAGGGAGAAGAATGCCATGTAAATTATACCGTAAGTGATGGTGAGATAATCTTCAAGTAAAGCTGCTTTTGAAGCGATGATGGGATGAGTATATGGAATTATGTAAAGGATTATCTTCATAGGTGTTGGAAGCGAATTTATGTCTGTTAACATTAAGGCGAAGGAGGGAATGAAGATCAAGAAGTATAGATATCCTATAAGCGTCTGTGCACTTCTAACATCCTCCGCATATACCGCTACAACTATGGAGAGGACAAGTGCAGAAGTTATAGCTAGAAATAGAGATATACCTAGAAGTGTAAAACCTAAAGGAGTTATAGTTAACCCTATTTTTTCAGCGGAAATAGAGGTTTCAATTGTACTTAGAGAAGAGAAGGAACCCAAATAATAAGTATATCCAATTAAATATACTGATGAACCTATAGCTGCCACTATGATCGAGCTGATCAACTTGCTGCCTAAAATACTTAACCTACTTACGGGAAGAGTCAGCAGGGTTTCAAGAGTCTTCTCCTCCTTTTCAATAGCAATGGAGGAAGCTGAAATCTGCATCGCGAAGACTAGAACCATGAGCACTGTTATTGGCATAGTAAGTGATTGAGAAGTTATAATGTTTACAACGCTTTCAGGTGGAACGTTAACTATTCTCCCCTTAATTATCGAGAAATTCACAGTTTTTATTGGAGATAAAAAGATTTTCGTATCTATATTAGGAGCTAAGGATTTCAATTTTTTATCGACGAGATAGCTGTTTAAATAGGATATTAAAGCTCTAGGCATTGAAGCTGCACTTCCCTCAGAGAGACTTAACCTTTTAAATAAAGTGTAAAGTTCAATTTTAGCCTGTAAACCTAAGGTAACATTTTGTGTGAAATTTTCCGGAATCACCATTATTATTGGATAATTATGATCTTCAGCAAATTTCAATCCATTTGAGAGAGCTGTTCTATTAAATATTTTTAATGTTGCATTGGTATTACTCTTGAGGGTTGATATTAAAAATTGTGAGTATGTGTTTAAATCGTTATCGATGATTAGCATTCTAGGCTTCAAAGCAGCTTCCTTTATACTTTTAAATGAAAGTTGCATAAAGAAACCCATTACTCCAAATGTTATCATGGGCATTATAATTATCCCGATAAGTATCTTCGGATCCCTTAGAGTCTCCTTAACCTCTTTACTGAGGAGTGTGCGGAAAGCATTAGACAATTTGGGTCACCTTTGCAAAGACCTCCTCAAGGTTTGAAGCCTCATATTTACTCTTCAATTCGCTTGGAAAACCTTCAAGTACAAGTTTACCTTTATGGATTAGAGCAACCCTATCACATAAATATTCCACTTCCAACATATTATGGCTTGAAAGAAGAACAGTTACACCATATGTTTTAACATATTCTTTTATTATTCTCCTAAGATAATATGCATGTATGACATCTAAACCTGATGTGGGTTCATCTAAAATTGCAAGTTTAGGATGTACCATTAAAGTTCTTGCTATGAGCAGCCTTCGCTTCATTCCCTTACTGTAAGTTTTCACCTTATCCTTCAATCTTTCATTTAACCCTGAAATTTTCACCGCTTCCTCCACCATAATTTTCAATTCATCTTTACTTTTAGAGTAGAATGACGCCATAAAATGTAAATATTCTAGGCCGGAGAGATTTTTATATGCTCCAGCCTCTTCGGGCAGATAGCTTATAATCTTTCTAACTTCAGCCGCCTCCTCAACAACGTCATGTCCAAACACATATACATGTCCCGATGTCGGTTGGAGTAGAGTTGCAATAATTCTTAAAGTTGTAGTTTTGCCTGCACCGTTCGGCCCTATAAGACCATAAATTTCCCTTTCATATACTTTAAAGTTTAAACCATCTAATGCTTTAATTCTGCCATAATATTTCTTTAAATTGTCAACTTCCACGGCAAGGTTACTTGTAGATCTCATTGAAGATTAAATGGAATTTGAAAGAAATATATTTTTCTCATGGATTAGACTGTTGGTTTAAATGTCCAAGCATTTATATTTTTCATAAGATCCCTTAGAATTTTAACTGAGAGTTTACACCTCATAAGTGAGAAGAACTTAACTAGATGCTTACAGAATTGTTTTATTAACGGAGACCCTTGAAAAATCAGGACAATTATAGATGATTATCTTATTCTTCAAATCCACAATGACAATATAATCTTTAACTTTACCTTTAACCAAACTTTCACTTAAAATGTCGAAGGATACATCTTCATCGGAAATGTTTTCAGCTCTCCTTATCCTTCCAGCATCCGTGAAGAATTTAACAAGTATGGAAGGATCATCAGATGAAATATGAGTATACGACTCTAGTTTTGATTTATCGTAGATTGGAGGTTTAATGTTTAAGATTGATCTTTCCATTCTCATTTTAACTTTAGTCTGAAAATCACTTATAATTCCAAGCAATTCTAAAAGCTTTAAAGCAGATTCACAGGTATATCCGTTAAAATGATTATTAAAATAGCCATAAATAGTTTCACAGCTCTTCGCAATCTCCATTATCTTAGGAATCCATTCACTCAATTCTCCATTTGAATAACGATAATAATACCAAGGTTTTGAACCTCGCCCATGCCGTGGAATATATGAAAATGAAGCGGTATTCGCAGATAGGAGGAATCAACGGTTCATCTACAATTGTATATGCCACATCATATTTATCTAGCATATGAAAAGTTTCACTTCTAATCCAAGAAGAATCTCTAAATTCCACTGAAAAATGCATATTGCCTGGAAGAGATGAAAGTAACTCTTCGAGAAGCCATTCATCATATTTGAAGGATGGTGGAAATTGAAAGAGAAGAATGCCCAATTTACTCATATCTGCTAAAGGTGTTAGAAGGTTTAAGAAAATTTCAATTCTTCCTGAAAGTTTGAATCCACCTTAAATTTACGCCTATGAGTTAGGGTTCGAGATATTTTAAATGAGAATGAAAAATTTTGGGACGTTCTCCACCCCCCAACTTTCAACTACTCTTTTAATTGGCAGTTCATAGAAGGTTGAGTCAACCTCAACAGTATTGAAAACTTTTGAGTAAAATTCGAGTTTAGGCTGCTCATCTAAATAGAAAATGTCCATCCAATTCATGTAGCTCCAACCACTAGTTCCAATTCAAATAGTATTTTGATTTAGAGACATAATTCCCACTTACGTCAACAATATATGTCACATACTTATACTTAAAATATAAACTTGCGGAGAGAAAATAATGGGACTTGAAGAATTACTGCTAGATCTAGAAAGGGTGATGAAGAATAAGAGGGTAAGCAGCATTGTTGAAAGCAGAGTGAAAGAGTTTGAGGAAAATAAAAGAGAAGGAGACAATTTGAAATGGTTTGAAGAACTGATTTTATGTATTTTAACTGCAAATTCAAGTGCAAAAATTGGATTAAAATGTGTGGAAGCTCTTAAAAAGAACAATCTAATATTGAATGGTTCAGAGAGGGAGTTAGAGGAAATCTTGAAAAAAAACGGACATAGATATTACCAGATAAGGGCAAAATACATTGTGGAAGCGAGAAAATATGGAACAAAAATAAAGGATATTATAATGGAGATTAAGGGGGTTAAAAGGAAGAGAGAATGGCTTGTGAAAAATATTAGGGGAATTGGAATGAAGGAGGCAAGCCATTTTTTAAGGAATGTTGGATTTTTCGAAGTAGCCATAATAGATAGACACATATTAAAAATTTTAATTGGATATAACTTGATAGATCCAACGTTAAAAAAGAAAACGTTAACTGTTAGAAGATATCTCAAGATTGAAAATTTATTGAGACAGATCGGCAGAAAAGTTGGGTTGAAACCTGGAATTTTAGATTTATATTTATGGTATATGAGTACAGGGAAAATATTGAAGTAATATTAAAATAAGACTATGTGAGGAGAATTGGAAATTCGAATTGGAGCTGGGGGATGGGAATACTTCAATATTCCAAAAGAAATGGGAGACAAATTGAAGTGGTATGCAAAAATATTCGATGTAGTTGAGGTGAACTCGACATTTTATGAAATACCGCCAATGAATTTGGTTAAAAGTTGGAGAAGGAGAACGCCTTCAAACTTCGAGTTCACAGTTAAATGCCACAAATTGATAACACATGAAAACAAATTGGAATTGAATTTACAGACGAGAAGAATCTTAGAAAGAATGATCGATATATGTATAGTGTTGGGAAGCCGAATATTAATATTACAGACGCCTCCATCGATCAAGCCGTCAAAAGAAAATTTAAAGAAAATGGAGAAGATAATTAAAATTTTAAAGAAATCGGATATAAACGCAGTATGGGAACCTAGAGGTGAAGAGTGGAGAAGAATTGAATCAAGAGAAATGCTGAGAAATTTAATAAAGGAAAGAAAAATAATTCATTGCACAGATATTTCGAAAGAAAAGCCAGCAAAAATAAATAAGATAATATATACAAGATTATTCGGCAAGGGAAAATACAATCTATATCAATTTACTGACGCTGAGATAAGAGAGATATATAAGAGAATAATGGAATTAATGGGGAAAGCTGAAAAAGCATACATCATAACGCATACTAAGAAGATGTATTTGGATGCTGCAAGAATTAAAAGATATTTCGAAACAGGTAGAACAATTAAACCAACTAGAAAGGAGGGGTTACAGGCAATTGTGGAGGTTTTATCTGAAGATGCTAAATTTCCAGCAACAAGAAAAAATCTTATAGAAAAGCAGGGATGGAAAGTGATAGTTTGGAAGGAGAATAGAGAAGTAAAGTTGAAAGAGATTTTAAAGAGAATACCTGAAAGAGAATATAAAGATTTAATCGATGTTTTAATGGAAATTAAAAAGCTGAAATTTAAAACCTTAATAATGTAAAAGATCGATTATTTAAACCATTCATAAAGCAACCTTTGAACTTTAAATTTATCTAACCTGTTGTAGGCTAGACGAAGCCGCTCCAAACCTCGATCGACACGTTTAGAATTGAAATTTTTAGAAAGGAGAAAATCTCTCAGATCCTTTAATTTAGGTTCGGAAACGGTGATTTTATAATTGTCCGTTACAGGAGGGTTTAAATAGAATTCTCTTACAGCTTCGATGTCAAATTTAACTTCAATTCCTAAATTTGATAAAACTTTTTCCAATGAACCATACTTTCTTATCAATTTATGAGCCTTTAGAGGGCCTATACCTTTAACACCTACATTATAATCAGTTCCAGTAAGGATAGCTATATCTATTAGTTGGCATCTATCCACTTTTAAAAATGTTAAAACCTCTTCCAATTCTATAAGTTCGGGGCTCAACTTTTTAAATATACCTTTTTTCGGGTAGAAACGTCTACTCTCCACTGCGAGATTTCTAATTAAACGTGGAGAACCGAAGAGAAGTGAATCGTAATCTTGAGAAGCTGTAAAATATGTATCACCCTTAGCGGTCATGTATGCTGCTTGAGCTTCACCTTCAGATGGAGCTTGAACATATGGAATACCCATAAGGGAAAGAAGTTTCTTCGATTCACATATTATTTTGCTGTTCACTTTAGCGGTCATAACTGACTTTTTAAACGCTCTAACCAAGTCACCTTGTTCTAAGGCTTTTCTCCACTCCTTGAAATATCGTCTTCTTACAACTTTTCTATGGAGAATCTCTTTCCGCTTCAAGTTTGGCGGGAAACCATCAAATACAAGCATAGGTGTAATTTTACTCTCCAACAGATTTATTAGTCTATAGAAGATTCCGGCTAAATGAGAGGTCACATTTCCTTTGGAATCTAGAAGGGGAATTCCTGTAGGCAATCTTATTATCGAAAGAAACTGATAAAGCATGTTGAATGCATCTATGGAAACTACACTTCCAATCAGACTTTTAAAGCGTATTTGCTTTCTGGGAAATAGGATGCCTAAATTGGAAGTCAATGCTCTCCAAATAATATAGTGAAAACGTCTCCGAAAAACTTAATGAAAAATTAAAAGGAAAATTTAAAGAATAAAAAGATAATTTAGCAGACTGAAACTTTCCAATATAAATTTCTTGATGGAAACAATTAAAACAATTCGGAGCAATATAATTTTATAATGGCATCTTCCCTGAAACAATGGTGAAAACATGTCATCGAGATATGACAGCATAA
>QMRB01000013.1 GCA_003649185.1 Thermoproteota archaeon
ATAGAGACCCCGCTTGGAGAGGCAAGAATCACATCTAGACCAGGCCAAAATGGAATAATAAATGCGATATTAGTAAAGGGGAAGAAAAGTTAACGGCGAGACAATTGAAGAAAGAAAAATCGATCATCATCTGGCCCATATATTTTAATCTTAAAGTTAGTAGAAGAAAGGGGAGAAAGGTTCCTAGAGGAATAGCCGTTGAAGATCCAAAGTTGGAGGAAATTTCAGAAGCTCTAAAAAAGTTGAAATTGAAATTCATCGTAGAAGAAGAGAAAGCTTATCCTAGAATGTGGTGGAGGGAGAAGGGAAGGATAATTGTAGAGAAGACGAATAGTAAGAATAAAATGTTGAAAGAAATAGCGAAGATTATTAAGAATATTCGATTGGCAAGGGAGCATCAAAGGGGAAGAGTTAAAGCAAAGAGGAGATAAGATTAGAAAGCGAAGAATGTTTTATCATTAATCAAATTAGAGGTTTACATTATATCACAGTAAACTTATAAGTTCATTTTCCCATTAAGCTTATGTCTTGGGGTTGATTTATTGAAGCGCCTTGGAAGAATCCTCAGGGTTACAAGGCGCAATATGATGCTTGCAAGATCCAAAGTAGCGCCTACTACGGATGCCAAAGTATATGACTCCAAGGGAAAATTTATAGGAAAAGTTTACGATGTTTTCGGACCAATATCAAACCCTTATGTTTTAATTAGGGTTGAGAATGAAGAATTGAATGTGAAGAAGATTTCCAAGAAGACTGTTTATTTTTATGATGAAAAATTGGGGAGGAATAAGTCTTGGAGAAGAAGGAAGAGAAGATAATTGATAGATGCCCGGAATGTGGAAGCAGAAATTTAATTCGAGATTATGAAAGAGCAGAAATAACATGTTTAAACTGTGGTTTAGTTATAAGTGAAAGGATAGCGGATCCAGGTCCAGAGTGGAGGGCTTTCGATCAGGAGCAAAAGGAGAAGAGAGCCCGTGTAGGAGCTCCTATGACATTAACGATCCATGATAAGGGGCTTTCAACGATAATAGATTGGAGAGATAAAGATAGTTATGGAAAGGATCTGACACCTAGAAGGAGAGCTCAAATATATAGGCTTAGAAAATGGCAGAGAAGAGTAAGAGTATCCGATGCTACAGAGAGGAATCTTGCATTTGCACTGCAAGAAATTGAGAGAATATCATCCCAGCTAGGCCTTCCTAGAAGTGTACATGAGGAGGCTGCTTTAATCTATAGGAAAGCTGTAGAGGAGAGGCTGGTTAGAGGAAGATCAATTGAAAGTATGGCTGCAGCCTCCCTCTATGCAGCATGTAGAAGATATAATATTCCAAGGACTTTGGATGAAATGACAAAGGTTGCAAGAGTAGGGAAAAAGGAGATTGGAAGAAGCTATAGGTTTATAGCTAAGGAATTGCTTCACAAAATGCCTCCAACAAATCCGGTAAAATATATTCCTAGACTTATAAGTCAATTGGAGCTGATGGGGGAAGTGCAGATGAAGGCGAAGGAAATCGTTGAGGAGGCAAGTCGAATAGGATTAACGTCTGGAAGAGGACCTATAGGAGTTGCTGCAGCAGCAGTATATGTTGCAAGTGTAATTTTGAACAATAAGAGAACTCAGAGAGATATTGCAATGGCAGCAGGAGTAACAGAGGTAACCATAAGAAACAGGTATAAGGAGCTTGTTGAGAAGATCTCCATAGACATACCGCTATAAGCAAGGAAAATTAAAATTCCCCTTCCTTTATCTTTAAATAACACGTTCTGCAAAGAAATCTATGTAACACTTCTAAAATTAAAGTGGGAAAGTAAAATGCCAAGGGCTGTGAGACTAAGCCAGATGGAGAGAAAAGCCATTGAGGTTATAAGGAAGGCAGGTGAGAAAGGAATACTTCAAAGTGAATTGTGGAAGATTCTTGGAACGGATAGTAGAGAAGGTTCAAGAATAGCGATAAGACTTGAAAAGAAAGGATTAATAAATAGGGAGCCGGCGGTCTATGCAGGCAAGAGAACCTTTAAGCTAACACTTATAAAGAGAGAAGGAAGGAAAGTTTCAATTGAAAATGTTAAGGGTTGTCCCTGTTTCACCTGTCCCAATTTAACTAGATGCGGAGAAGGGCAAAACATCACTCCAATAAAATGTGAGAAGTTAACCGATTGGATAATGAAAAACATTATGGAAAGAGGGAAATGAAGAGTAAACATAATAATAGAAGGGATTATTACTATTGGAGAGCGAAAAAGGAAGGATATAGATCAAGAGCAGCCTACAAATTAATACAGATTATAGAAAAATTCAAAGTTATAGGTAGAGGTGACGTAGTTGTGGATTTGGGGGCAGCGCCGGGAGGGTGGATACAGGTTGCTAGAGAGAAGGTGGGTGAAGAGGGATATGTTTTAGGAGTTGATATTGAAACGATTAAGAGATTTCCATGGAGAAATGTGAAAACAATTAGGGCAGACGTAACAAGAGAAAATATAGAAAAAATCATAGTTGAAAACTTGCCAAAGAGAGAAGCGGATGTAGTGATCTCCGATCTTTCACCTAAAGTTACAGGTGTATGGGAATTGGATCATGCAAGACAGATTCACCTTACCCAAAAGGCTTTGGAAATATCTCTGAAAATTCTGAAATCGAATGGAAGATTAATATTGAAGGTATTTCAGGGCTCTATGATAAATGATGTTTTGAAAAGGGTTAAGGAAAATTTTAGGTATGTAAGGTTATTTAAGCCGCAAGCCTCAAGAAAGAAGAGCGCAGAGATTTATATAATAGCTAAAGGGAGGATCGGACAACGTCATAGAGAACTTTCAGAGGAGCGTTAGTTCTTAAGCCTTTTGGATGAAAATGAGTTCTAGAAGCAAAGAAGCCGAGAGCTTGCAATTGCTCTATAACTTTCTTCAATTTTGGTGAGGAAACTTTCAGTCTCTTCGTCAATTTATCTATAACGTAAAAGGTAGGCGGACCGTCAGCTTCTTCCCCTATAAATTTAAGGAGACGTTTAATCTTTGAATACTCTTCAGGCTGATATTGCAACAGAACATTTTCCATATTCTTTAGAAAGGATTTATTGAAGATTGGCCCACACCATAGCGGTCCAATAGGCTTTAGGAGGGTTCCACAGAATGGGCAGATGAGAGAAACATGATGAAATGAAGATTTTTCAATCATCCTATAATTGCAATTATTGCAGAAGACGATATATCCTAAATTCTTAAGAGATTCATCCGCTCTTCTAACACTTCTTCTCAATGTAATGTAAACACGTATGTAATGTCTTGTATAATGGGAGAAAAGCACGTTACATGAGAAATCTAATTGTGCAGCTTTACGTGCAACTGCACCTACAAGTATTCTAATAGCTAATTCATGAGAAAATTCCGTTGAATAAGAGATTGAACTGTACCTTCTTAGGCAAGTATCCGGATATTTACCGTAGAGTGGTGGAATATCAGTGGCCGTCAGACATAGAAGGCCGCCATCTTTAATGGCATGAATAGAGGATTCAACAAAGTTTATAGGGGAACCGAAGGGATCTATGTCTATTACATCAAATCTTAAATCACCATATGAATTTTTAAGTAACATTAAATTAGCATCTAAACATGAGATCACGGATAAATGTTCAAGAAGATTTAAACGGATATTTCTCTCTATTAGTTCCACTGCTAGAGGATTTTTATCATTTAACCATGTCCTTTGAATTCCTGGAACCTCTAAGGAATATCTAATTCCCCTGACACCGGTACCTGCCAAGGCGTCACATATATGTAGTTTTTTCCTGAAAATTTTCTGATAAGTACGAAGTACAAGTATTGATAAGCTTCTTCCAAAAGCCATTTCAGGATTATAGAATACTGGTGCATATGAGGGTTCATACTTGGCGGAGCCGACTTTACAGTAGTAGTCTAAATCAGGTATGAAAAGTTGAGCTTTTCCTTCATAAATTCTTTTTACCTTCAATTTTTGATTCCCTCTTTAAGCTTTGAAATAGTTCATTGAAGATTAGAGATGGCAAAAGATCTCTATTTCTATAGGTGACTTCGAAAATTTTAAAAGTAACATTCATAGATCTAAAAAGTTTCACAATATAATTTTTTAAACGTTTATGAACGATTATTATCATAGGTTTTCCTGTCTCTAAAACTTTTAGAAATGCTTGAAAGAAGGCTTTGCTTTTCATCTCCATAGGTCCAAGTTCATCTATGATTATAACATCAGAATATTTCGAAGCTCTATTTATAGCAGAAATTCCTATGGTCTCTAAATCCCTTATATTAACGGAATATTTTCCAACTTTTATAGGAAAGTTAAAGTTAACATTGGATAACCAGCCTTCACTGCCTGATAGGACATCTACAATTTTGAAGCCTATTCTAACACCTTTAAATCTAACTTCAGGGCATATGATTCCGCCAACTCTGAAATTTTTCTGCTTCAACATGTCGACAACCCGTCTACATACAGTTGACTTTCCGACACCTGGTTTACCGCTGATCAGGATAATCAATCTTCTCCCCATATAAAGCAATAAAGTTTAACTAATAAGAATCATGCACATATAAATTGAAGATTTATGGTGAAGGAGAAATATAAAATAATTGCAGGAGTGGATGATGCAGGCCGTGGACCTGTAATAGGCCCGCTGATTATAGCGGGAGTAGCGGTGGAAGAGCTGAAATATGAAAAGTTAAGGAAGATAGGGGTTAAGGATTCTAAAAAGCTGAGTGCACATCAAAGGAGAAGGCTGACCGTTGAAATATTGAACATAGCATATAAATGGGATTACAAGATTATCACTCCAGCCGAAATAGATAGGGCAGTATTCTATAAGCGAAAGACAAATGTGGGGGTGTTAAATAGACTTGAAGCAGAAGCTATGGCAGAGATAATCGATAAACTTAAACCAAACATAGTTTACGTCGATTCTTCAGATGTAAATGAGAAGAGATTTAAAGAGTATATCATGGAGAAATTGTCACTAAAGAATGTTGAGATAATATCTGAACATAAAGCGGATGAGAAGTATGCGGTGGTTTCTGCAGCTTCCATTCTAGCTAAAGTTAAGAGAGATGCCATAATTGCCCAATTGCGAGAAAAGTATGGTGACTTTGGATCAGGATATCCCTCAGATCCGAAGACCAGATTCTTCATAAAGAAATGCATTCGGGAAGGAGTGTATCCGAAAATCATTAGGATGAGTTGGAAAACTATTGGCAAACTGAAGAGAGGTTATGATGAAGAGGTTTGAGAAAAATCAATATATATGACTTTTTTGTTAAATTTATAATAGTATAATTAAAAAAATAAGTTTATTTTAGATATTTTAGTATGTTGGGGAAGGCCCTTTACCTTTTTCTTCCTTTTCACTTGGCGGTGCCGCTGCAATAACATCATCGATTCTCAATATCATTATTGCAGCCTCTGTTCCCGACTTTATGGCCTGCTTCTTTACGCTTGCAGGTTCCAATATTCCTTTACTCCACATATCCGCTACCTTTCCTTTAACAACGTCGATTCCCGCCCATTTCTCATTGCTTTCATGTCTAGCTCTAAGATCCACCATTATATCTACAGGGTCTAGGCCAGCGTTTTCTGCAAGTGTTAGGGGAACAACTTCCAATGCATCTGCAAATTTCAGTGCTGCAAGCTGTTCTTTACCTTTCAATGTTCTGGCCCAATCCCTTATTCTATGAGCTACTTCAGCTTCTGGTGCACCGCCTCCAGCAACAATTCTAGGCTCCCTTACAAGATTTCTTGTTACACATAACACGTCATGTATTGATCTCTCAGCTTCATCAATTAAATGCTTTGATCCGCCTCTGATTAATATTGTCACTGCCTTCGGATTCTTGCACTCCTCTATGAATACCATCTTGTCTTCTCCTACTTTTCTCTCTTCAACTCTCTTCGCCTCTCCAAGATCTTCTGGCTTTAGGTCGTCTATACTTGTCACTATTCTTGCTCCAGTTGCTTTAGCTATCTTCGCCATATCTGACTCTTTCACCCTTCTAACGGCAAGTATCTTCTTCTTTGCTAGAAAGTGTTGGGCAACATCGTCGATTCCTTTCTGGCAGATAACTACGTTTGCTCCTGTTTCAGCTATCTTCTCCACAATTTTCTTAAGAATCTCCGTTTCCTGTTCTAGGAAAGCTCTCATCTGCTCTGGGCTTGTAATATTTATCTTTGCACTTATCTCTGTCTTCTCAACCTCTATTGGACAATTCAGCAGAGCTATCTTAGCATTCTCAACCCTTTTAGGCATACCGGGATGTACAACCTCCTTGTCGAGGACTATTCCATAGATTAATGCTGTATCGTTAAGTGATTCGCCTTCCTTCTTTTCAACTTTTATGTTATCTATGTCAACAGTCCATTTATCATCTTTCTTCTCTGCAACTTGTAGAACAGCGTTCACCGCCATTTGAGTTAATTTATCTATAGATCCTATTATCAAGGCCTTACTGTAGAGAGTTGTTAAACCAGCTTTTTTAAGGGTTTCCTTATCGGTTGGATCTATCGTTACAGCTATTTCATCAATTATTTCTAAGGCTTTGTCCATTGCTTTCTTATAGCCTTCTATTATTATTGTTGGATGAACATTCTGTAAGAGAAGTTCTTCAGCCTTTTTCAACAGTTCTCCAGCTAACACTACAGATGTGGTGGTTCCATCTCCAACTTCATCGTCTTGTGCTTTGGCCACTTCTACCATCATTTTTGCAGCTGGATGCTGAACATCCATTTCCTTTAGAATTGTTGCACCATCATTCGTCACCACTATGTCTCCGAAACTGTCTACAAGCATTTTGTCCATTCCTCTAGGGCCGAGAGAACTTCTCACAGTTTCTGAAAGTATTCTAGCTGCCAGTATATTTGATCTTAGGGCGTCTCGACCAACGGATCTCGATGTTCCCTCCTTCAGTAATAGTACAGGCTGCCCGCTAAAAGCCGTCATTTTCAATCCTCCTATTCTATAACTGCAAACTCATGTCGATTATTTATTTTTTACTTTATTTTTGATGATACATTTCCATTTATATGTTTGAACATTGATATTAAGGGTGGGGGGAAAGAGTTTAAAAGGTGCTGTAAATGGAGCCTGATGTTAGATCCTTCCTATATGAGCTTGAAGATAAAAACTTAGTTAAACATGTCTCCCGAGAATTTTCTCCGAGATATGAAATCGCCGCCATCCTTAAACACTATGATCTTGAATTCACAGTTATCTTTGAGAAAATCTCAAACTTCAACGGCAAGATTGTCGGTAATCTCTGCAATACGCGGGAAAAGTTGAGCATTGCTTTAAATGCTTCAAAGAGTAGACTTCATGAACATCTTTTATATGCATTGAAGAATCCGAGGAAACCTACGATGAAAGACGACGCTGCATTTCTGGATTTTTCATCGCCTCCTAATCTCTCTCAAATCCCCATACTTACATATTATGAGAAGGATGCAGGTCCATATATAACTTCAGGAGTTGTGATAAGTAGAGATCCTGATCTAGGTTTTCAGAACATGTCTATACATCGCCTTCTAGTTGTAGATAAAGATACTCTTGCTATAAGAGTAGTTCCACGTCATCTCCACCATTTCATAAAGAAAGCGGAGAAGCGGAATCAACCACTTCCAGTATGTATAGCTATAGGTCTCCATCCCGCAATACTTTTGGCGGCAGCTTCATCACCACCACTCGGAGTCGATGAACTTCATATTGCAAACACCCTATTGAAAGATAAATTATCTGTCTTTAAATGTGAAGGAACAGGTCTAATTGTTCCAGCAAATGCAGAGTATTTATTGGAGGGATTTCTCTATCCTACCTGTAAAGTTGATGAGGGGCCATTTGTAGATGCAACTGGAACTTATGATGCTGTCAGAAAGCAGCCCATAATAAAGTTAACCGGAATCTTTCATCGTGAAAGGCCGATTTACCAAGCTTTGCTACCTGGAGGATCGGAGCACAGGTTGCTCATGGGATTTCATAGAGAAGCTGCAATAAAGGAAGCTGTGAGTAGAGTTGTTCCAGAGGTTAAATCGGTGCGTTTAACGTTTGGAGGTTGCGGCTGGCTGCATGCAGTCATATCGATAAGGAAGGTAAGTGACGGTGACGGTAAAAATGCCATACTGGCAGCTTTTGCTGCTCATCCAAGTTTAAAACATGTTGTAGTGGTGGATGAAGATGTAAATGTAGACGATTTAAATGAAGTGGAATGGGCTCTAGCTACAAGATTCCAGGCGGAAGAAGATCTCATAGTAATACGTAATGCTAGGGGATCTAGCATAGATCCATCAGCCGATCAGGAGGCTCTGATAACTTCGAAAATGGGGTTAGATGCCACTAGACCATTGAATAAGCCTACTCAACATTTCATGAAAGGAAAGATTCCCATCTCCGATAAGGTGAAAAAATTTCTTTTAGGTGAATGATGTGTTTCTAAATAGAAATCAAGAGTTAATGCTTAAAGGGGAGTTTGGACCGGCCGTTCAAAAGGCTATGGAATTATTAGTTGCATTGGGAGATGCTATAGGTGCTGAAAAACTCATTCCCATTAAAAGTGTACACATCTCTGGGATAAGTTACTCCACTATAGGTGATGCTGGATTATCCTTTGTGGAGGATTTCGCCTCCCTGGGAGCTAGGGCAACCGTTTTATCAACGATAAATCCTGCTGGTATGGATTTGATTCGATGGAGGGAGATGGGTGTAAAGGAAGATTTCCACAGTAAACAGTTGAGGATCATAAACTCCTTTAAAAGGATGAATATAAAAACCACATGTACATGTACACCTTATCTTGTGGGAAATAAGCCGGAGAGGGGATCTCATGTTTCATGGGCGGAATCCTCCGCAGTCGTATATGGAAACTCCATATTGAACATTAAAACTAACAGGGAAAGTGGACCTTCCACTATAGCTTCAGCTATTACTGGATTAACACCTCTCGCAGGTTACCATTTAGATGAAAATAGAAAGCCCAGCGTCTATGTTAAACTGATTGGAGTTAAAGTTGCTTCTAACCTTATAGCAAGCATTTTGGGCTATTTGATAGGAAGAGAGATGAATAGAGGGATACCTGCAATTATCGGTTTAAACGTGAAGAATTTAAGCATACTTAAGTCTTTGTCGGCTGGTTTAGCCACTTCTGGCGGGTTAGCTATGTTCACTCTAATCGAGGAAAAAGGGAATGTGCAAGATGCTCCAACAATGAAAATCGATTATAATGATATAAATCATCTATTGATGGATTATCCTTTAATCGAAAAACCTGACTTAATCTTCTTTGGATGCCCCCATTTAAGTCTCCCAGAAATCACCTATATAGTTAATTTGCTTAGAGGCAGAAGGCTTAAAAAGGGGATGGAAATGTGGCTCTTCACTTCAAGACATGTATACTCCGAATGCCTTAGAAGAGGATATGTAGAAGTCGTCTATAATGCTGGCGGCAAATTCATTTGCGACACATGTCCAGTAGTTATGCCTACATATCTCATTAAGGGAAGAAAATTTATAACCAATTCAAGTAAGGCTGCTTTTTATCTCTCTTCGAAACATGAAGCATCAGTCTCTCTACTCGACATTAAAACATGTATTAAAGAATTTACGGAGAGAAAAATATGAATAAGATAATTCTATTTGGAAGAGGATTATCGAAATTCTATGGGGAAGGGGAAGCTTTAGTTTCAAGGGAAGCTATCTCATTCTTCGGAGGAGTCGACCCATACTCTGGAAAGATCACGGATATTAGCCATCATTTGAGAGGGCATTCCGTTAAGGGTAAAATCTTAGTGTTTCCGCATGGTAAAGGTAGCACTGTAGGGGCATATACTCTCTATCAGATGAGTAAATTGGGCACTGCTCCAGCGGGAATAATAAACATAATTGCCGATCATGTGACCATTGTGGGCTGCATTTTATCGAATATTCCTCTCATCGACGATTTCACATTGAATCCGATAGATGTAATATCCAATGGCGACTATGTAAGAGTAGATGGCCGTAGAGGAGTAGTTGAGATAGTGCAGAGAAAGTTAAAAGGAAATTTTAGTTGAGATTGGACCTTCTCCTAACACTTCCCTTGCCGCCTTCTTTACCTTTTCCCTTTCCTCTTGAAATGTATATGCCCTGACAACATCAAAGTATCCTTTTAAAACGTTCACTATACCTGATATTTCACTCATTCTGTGAATTCTTCTTTTTCCATTGATTTCCTCAAAAACGAAGACTTCCATGGGATCTATCTGTCTTGGACTATAGGGGATCGATGGAAGAGTAGGAACATCTATTAGCACGGACTCCTCGCTAACTCCTGCCTTCTCCGCGATTTCCCTTTCAATTTCCCTTCTCACAGTCTCTTTTGAAAGTAGACTGGCCATCAACTTGTCACGTGTATGAACTGTAACTTCATATGCACATTTTAATAGTTCCCTTTTTTCCAACATGTTTATAAGTTTACAAGCCATCTGCAAATTTTTATTTTTCTCATTTCTCAGCTCCCTTATCTTTACGAGAACATATGCATCATCCAGCTTTAGATATTCCTCTGGAGTTTTGAAATCTGTTAATTCTAGATATTCCCTCGCTAACTCCATTGCCTTGGAGATCATAATATTAGCGCTTCTAACTGTTCTATGATAATAAACTGCTTTGAACATTTCATATCTTGCTATTAGAAATGCTTCCAGAGCATATAATGCTCCTGGAACTTCTACAGCTAAATTTCCATCCACCACATTCATAGAGTATATTAATCTGAAAATGTCGATTAAACCGTATTGTACTCCAGTGAAATGTGAATCTCTCACTAGAAAATCCATTTTGTCAACGTCAAATGGACTTGAAATCACCTGGTCTAAGAAATCCTTCTCTTTTACTCTTCTGCCACGAGCCAGGTTGGCTATATCCTCCGGTTTATATCCAAACTTTTTCAGGATCTCTCCTATTTCACTTTCTTTTATAAGCCAAGTTGTTATGTCTTCATGATTTTTATTTAAATATTTAATTGAAATATCTTCATATACATGTGAGAAGGGGCCATGTCCAAGATCATGTAGAAGTGCCGCTAACCGTAGACATTGAACATCCTCCTCTTCGATTATTCCATTTCTCAGAAGATGCTCTCCTAGAGCTCCTGCCAAGTGCATTGTACCTATGGAATGGCTGAAACGCGTGTGTTCTGCTCCAGGATACGTTAAATATGCGCCGCCCAGCTGCTTTATCCTTCTAAGCCTCTGAAAGGTTGCAGTATCTATGATCTCTCTTTCAAGTTCATTTATAAATATATATCCATGTATTGGATCTCGTATTTCAGCACATTTCTTCCACATTTCCAGCCGAATAAAATATTTATAAACTACTATATATTTCACTCTAAACGGTTTGAGGGAAAGAAGGGATGCTTGATGAGTCTTGTAGCGTTGGAGGGTATTGACAAGTCGGGGAAAGCTACACAGGCAAAAATGCTGAAAGAATGGTTGAGCACTAATGGTTTTCCAGTCGAGATCATAGCTTTCCCTGACTATTCCACACCTATTGGAAGAGAAATCAAAGCTTTTCTGACTGAGAAGATATCCTTTAACGTTGAGGTTAGACAGTTACTTTATGCTGCAAATAGATGGGAGAATAAGGAGAAAATTGAAGGGATGTTGAAGGAAGGAAAAATAGTTATAGCTGATAGATATATTCCCTCTGGTTTGGCATATGGATATGCCAACGGTTTACCTTTGGATTGGATGCTCTGTCTTGAGAGAGGTTTACCTGAACCTGACATTGTAATAGTTATCGATATTTCTCCTCAGACTTCGATAAAGAGATTATCATGTGGAAAGGATCGATATGAAAAGGATGTTACATTTTTGAGTAAGGTTCGATCAAGCTATCTTTATCTGGCTAAAAAATTTAATTGGTTTATAGTTGAAGGTGAAAGAAGCGCTTTAGAGATATTTGAGGATATTAAGAATATTCTTTTCACCAATCTCAAGCTATTAACCGATTAGATTCTTCCAAATCTTCGGCGGATTACGCCACCTCCATAATCCATATCTTAACCATTTCTCATTGAATCCTTTATTTTTCATCCAACATTTCAACGCTCTTTCCCATTTATCCCAGAGATCAGGATGTGTTTTGCTTACATTTAGAAGATCGGCCATGTCGCTGGCAGGACATAGGAAGCAACCTATTCTAACATAATTTCTGAAATAGAGTGGATTTACCGATAATTTTTGGATTCCAATATACGCCCAAACTTCGAGAGCAGTCCAATCTCTAATGGGATTAACCTTTAGTTGCCCTTTAATGTAATGTGTTTCCATCACTTTGGGTTCATATGCCCTCCAATAGGATTCATATTTTCTTTGGCCTAGAAAGGTTAAGCATCGCCCATTTAAATACTCCTTTACAATTTCCTGCATAGATGAAAGTTTGCAACTTTTACAGCACCATCTATAATCTCTTCCAGGAGGACCTAGACGTTCAAAGAGACTCCAGAAATCATTTCGGCTTTTCTTGTAAATTAATAAGTTTTCAACATTGAGGTCTCTTAAAAAATCATGGATATATCTTATTGTTTCAGGAAATTCGATTCCCGTGTCGAGAAAAACTATCTTGACTTTATCGATCCCAGCTTCTAAGACTAATGATAATAGGCATGCACTATCTTTTCCACCGCTGAAAGAAATACTCCTTCCATAACTCCAATATCTATCTACAGTTTTCGAAATGAATTTTATTGTTTTCTCAGATCTCTCTTCTATTTCACCTTTATTTGCCTTTAGAAAATCGCTCCAAGTACTCTTTGAAGAATTCTCTTTAATCTTGCTTTCATCCACTATTTCTTTAACTTTGATTGCCATTCCGTTGCGCATCCTCCTGATTTCACGGCTGCTGAATCTCGCTTTTCCCACTGCTACCACGTCACCTCTCCTTGAAACTACTATCACATAGTCACCTCTCTCCACGTTTCCATCAATGCTTTTAATGCCTCCAACCATAATGTTCATTCCGTTACGGATTGCTTTTACAGCGCCTTCATCAATCAGAACCCGTTTTCCACCTCCATAACAGTTTATTCTTTTAGCTCCCTCACTCTTCGGCATAAATCGCCATCGTGTAAGATCAAAGAATACAGCTCCTATCGGATATCCATCTACTATTATCTCCTCCATTCTATCTAGCCAAGGTATTTTGTTTATGAGAATTATTTTATCGTCAGGAAGCAGTTTTTTACCTATTCCATTTCCATATTCGTTGTCAATGATATTTCTCATCAAGTTTAGATCTTCTCTCCAAGCTGGTCTAACATCTCCAGGTAATGAGAGAATAAGTTTTCGTCCCTTTTCATGGCATCTTGGACATAACTGTTTAAGTATAGGCATGTTGCAGTAGTCGCACCACCAAATATTTTTATTGGCTACTTTGAACAGATATCTGCTAATCTTACGGGGCATTGCTCCTCCTCAAAAGATTTCTTTAAGCTCTCTTAGACGGGGTTCTATCCCTTTCTTCCTCATCATTTTTATTGCTTGAAAATATATGATTTTCGCAAGATCTCTTGGGGATATACGCCTTAAACCCTTTTCATGCAGAATACCTAGGGCGATTATTCCATTGGAGAAAAATATGTCGAGATGATATTTATCCGCCCATGCATAACTTCTCTTCTCATCTTTCATATATGTGTATTTTATTATTATATTCACATGTAGAATTCCATCATTCTTAGATAATTTTTTCTTCAATGACCTTCTCCTTTTCTCAGTAATTTTTTTCACTTTATGCTTAATTGGCATTCTAACATTTAACCTTGCTTTAGCATCAACCTCTCCTTCCACTCCCGCTATGGATGTTTTTAAAGCCAGTTCCATTTCATCCAAGCTGCATAGCGCATCTATAATTATACTTCTAATCTTTCCATAAATTTTTTCATCTGTATAATAGTATGCTATGTAATGGTAATATTGAAGGGGTTTTCTAAAATTTTTCCAACGATTACTCTTTGAAAAAGCCATTTTCTATTTTCCTTTTCGGCTTTTCAATTCATCCATCAAGTTTAATATTACACTTGCTGTTTCAGCCAGTTTGCATAATTCATCAAGATCCATAGTATTATTAATTTTGTCAGCCAGCATAACTATTTTTGCAGATAATGCTTCCTCCAATTTCAATTTAGCCATAATTGGCAGTTGGCTTGCATCATCTTCACTTACAAATAGAACTTTTCTTTTACATGAAGGACAGATCACGGTTCCATCTTTCAATCTAAACAATGGTACCTTACATTCCGGGCATATCTGATTTAACATGGTTGCACCTTTTCTGAGCATTTCAGCCATTTCCTTTAATTTTCTCTTATCTTCACTCATTAGATCACCTAAGATGATTTAACGACTCGTGTAAAATTTATATGAGGATAAAATTAAATTTGCCTATTGTAGATTGTGTTTAGGGAGGGTGACAGAATGGTTGAGGATAAAATTCAACAAGCCATAAATCTGCTTCAGAGAATAGTTGACGATACCAGTGTTCCGAGAAATATTAGAAGAGCGGCAAGTGAAGCTATAAAAGCCTTACAAACAACGAAGTATACTCCTGGTGTCCGAGCTTCAAACGCCATAACCATACTTGAAGAAATAGCTCAGGATCCGAATATGCCCACCCATACAAGAGTACAACTTTGGAATATCACTTCAATATTGGAAACTATAAAGGATTAAACAATCTTAACCACTTTATTTTCCAACAAACTTAAATTTTAACTGTAATATCTATAAGATGGGCCGGGGTAGCTCAGCATGGTAGAGCGGCGGGCTGTTAACCCGTTGGTCGCAGGTTCAAGTCCTGCCCCCGGCGCCACATTAAGGGAAAACCTAATAATATGAAAATATGTGAGAAATATATGGGGGCCCGTAGCTTAGCTCGGTAGAGCACCCGGCTCATAACCGGGGGGTCGTGGGTTCGAATCCCACCGGGCCCATTTTTAGCTCATTATGATCCATTTTATTTTCTTAGCTTCTTGAAGTGAAACTGTTTCGCCAAGTTAACTGTTTCTTTGTTCAATAAATATTTATTATGTTTTTATTGTCATTTTTTGTCGGTGAGTGTCTTTAATGAAAGAGCTATTGAAGATTAGTCGCAAAACTTTCTATCGCTGGATTAGCGAGGGTAAGATTAGGGTTGTTCGTCTTCCTAGTGGTCAGTATAGGGTTTCCAAGAGCGAAGTTGAAAAGCTTTGCAGAGAGCAGTAAAAGCATACTTACATTTCAATAAGGATGAGAGAGAAAGTTGAGAAGTAAGTTGCTGGAGAAGTGGAAGTACTCTAAGCACTACGTTGACTCAGCAATAAACTCGGTCATAGGCTTAGTCAAAGGGTGGGTTAAGCTACACAATAGAGGAAAAGCAAAATCAAAACCTGAAATCACTAAGAAAAACGTCTACATCAAGACAACTCTCTTCACATGCAAGAATGGAGTATTGAAAGTCAGTATTGAGCCGAGGAGAAGATACCTCATAGTTGACTTAAAGGAGTTTGAGTGGCTACCAAGAGACTATACTTCAATTGGAGGTCTAATACTAAAGGAGGGCGAGCTGATTATCACATTTAAAAGGAAGTTAAACTGAAAGCTGAGAAGTGGAGTAGCTCTGATGTAAACTTAACTAACATAACAGCACTAATCAACGATGAAGTAGTCAAATTATGCTTAAAGCCACTATATCACATTCACAGAGTCTATGAAATTAAGAGGAAGAAGATACAGAAGCTCTTTAAAAGCAAGCCAAAGACAACTAGGAGGCTAATGGAGAAGAAAAATGCGTGAAAGAAATAGAGCTAGAGACTTCATGCACAAGTTGACGACTAAGATAGCTAGAATGCTAGTTGAAATTAAGAACGGAGCAATACTGGAAGACTTGAAAGGAATAAAAGGCAGAACACTCAGCAAGTCCAAGAAGCTCAATCGCAAACTATCAAAGTGAAATGCTAGAACATTTCAGTTCATGCTTAAATATAAGTTAAAGTAGCTCGGATTACCAGTTAAATATGTTAATCCAGCTAATTCGTCTAAGACCTGTCCCTTCTGTCAGGCTCTCGTGGTAGCCTATCGGGGCAGATTGACGAAGTGTAAAAATGTGAGTTTATTATGGATAGAGACGTTGTGGCGTTTTAAACCTTCAGATGTGGGGCTCAGAGGTTACTCCGAAAGCTCCATTAGAGCCTTCAAGCTCGATGATGGAGAAACGGTTGATAGACCAAAATTCACATTTATCTATAAAAGCCTATCAATCATGAACCCCATCAATTTATATTCCAAATGTTCAGGATATCAATTTAAATTTACTTTTGGTGGTCTTAGCTCAAACAGTACTTACTTTCTCTAATGCGATATTGGCTACTTGTTTAGCGGTTAACGAATGTTTTCCTAATAGGAAGATTAAAGAAGAGAACCTTGCGGTAAATATGGGTTTATGAATGTTTTTCTCCCATTTATAGGGGGTGTTTCGATGTGTCATGGTGCTGGGGACTTTGCTTCTCAACACTTTTTGGAGGGAGAACAGGAGAGCTATGATAATGGAGGGATTAATTGAAATTTTTGCGCTATTTCTATCAGATTCTATAATAACAACAGTTTTCAAGGTTTTCTAATATCAATATTGGTGTAATGCTTCTCTTTGCAAGCTTAGAACTTGGAAAATTATGGTTAAACTTAGAGGATTAGTATTAATTGAAGTATTAACTATTGGAGCAACATCATTTTTCACAAATTTGGCAGTAGGTTTTCTAGCAGGTGTAATATTACATTATTTTATAAATAGAATGACAGTTTACAGGGTGAAGTAAAATTTAATTATGGTGCGGGGGGTGGGATTCGAACCCACGCAGGCCTACGCCACGAGGGATTTCCGGATTTCTCCTCCTGAACCTCGCGCCTTTGACCTGACTCGGCCACCCCCGCCACAATACCTTTTATTTTCCCCTGCTATTTATTGTTTAATGTTGATGTGGCAATGACACTTGATTGGAGGATTAAATGCTTAATACTTCATGGTAAAAATGATGATGAAATTTTAAGGCTTCTTAGAGGCGTTAAGTTCAATTCAACTATTATTAGAGAGAATAAAGAGGGTGAGGAGGAAGATTTTACAAGATGTTTTACGTGATTTATTACTGCAAGGATATGGATTAAATGATATTTTAATGGAGGTAAGTCAATGTAAAGAATGCTTTGAAAACATCGACTTATCGTTTACAGTTAGAAATTTTATGGAATCTCATTTTGCTGTTGAACCTTCCATTAAACCGGCCTCTCTGAAAAAACTCATAGAAATGTTTTCGGAAATTTCAAGGGGAAAATTATTTATCTCTATGGAGCAGAGAGGGCTTATATTTTCACTTAAGATTTATGGTGACCGCGCTCCACCTATGTATTGTGATCTTGAAATTAGCATAGAGAAATATGATGCAGCTCAGAGAAGTCTTCTCATCCGCTTCTTAGATGGAATTAAAGAGTTCTCGTCAAGCGATTTCAAGAAGGAAATGATTAAATTATTAAAGCTTTATGGTGGTGAAGTTGCTAAATTCGACATTTTAACACTAGTTATGAAATATATTGATGATGATATGCGAAAATATTTGCTTAATGGAATGGGAAAGGAGGAGACGATGAAAAAGTTAAGATTGAAATATTCAGGAATTCTTGATAAAATAATGAGGGTTGAGGGTTCTCTATCCCCTGTGGATAGGGAGTTTAGAAAGGCATGGAACACCATAATGTCTGATGATAGTTTAATATTTAAGGAGCATGCTCTTCGCAGGATCGGTACAAACCGCTTTATAATTGAAACTCCCCGATGCTATTTTCCAAATTATTCTCTTGACATTGCTGTTTTAATGTGGACTTCAGATGTTAGAGATTTGCTTTTAAATCTTTTTCACACCTTAGCCGTTCAAGGGTTAAAATCGTTTCATAAATGGATCAATGAATGGCTGGAAAAGTTAATCTCAAGAAAATAGTTTAATTATCTTCTCCTTCTCTTCCAAGGCACCCCGCCCATTACAATTCTTCTGAAATAATTCTTTCTGCTCCTTCTCCTTGGAAATGGATTGGTCCTAGATTTAGCTGGAATTTTAGGTGTTGCTGATCTGACTTTCCCTGCCTTTGTAAGTGAGCCGTGACTTGGCATAAATATCACCGTTACTTGAAATGACAGTTTAGATACTTAAATTTAATGCTTTACTCTTCGTTTTCTTCCTGAAGCATCCCTTCTATATACTCCCAGTTCAGTTAATTTTTCAAGGATTTCTAGAGGAAATACAGGTCCATCTTTGCATACTCTTAGGCCTAGAGGATCCAATACGCAGGATCCGCAGATGCCTATAGCACATTTCATATATCTCTCCAGGGATGCTTGCATGTGGATGCCGTGTTCCTTGGCTACTTGGATCAGCTCTTTTATCATTAACTCTGGACCACATGTATAGATTTCATCGATCTTCCATTCTCTGCATATTTTTCTAGCTGCATCAACAGCAGTTCCCTTAATTCCCATTGTTCCATCATTCGTAGTGAATATTAATTTTCTTATCTTTCCTCTATGCTTCATCTCCTTAAGTGTATTTATAAATAATAATTCTTTAGCTGTTTTTCCTCCATTTATCACAGCAATTTTAACATTTCCGTCTTCTGCAATCTCTGTAATTAGGGGCATTAAAGGCGCCATGCCTGTTCCTCCTCCAACTATCAGCACATTGCCATCTACTTTTTTAAAGCATGTACCATAGGGTCCTCTAACACCTATATAGTCGCCAATTCTCATATTATGAAGCTTTTCAGTTGCTTCTCCGATTCTGTGCACCGTGAAAGATATTTCACATTTTCCAATACGTGATAGACTCATAGGTATTTCATCTATTCCAGGTATCCATACCATTATGAATTGGCCTGGTTTAGCTCTTCTCGCAACAAACTCATTCTCGACGGTTAATGTTTTTCTGTATAATGCTTCGTCTACAATTGAGATTATTCTGCTTGGAATCGGTTTCATTCAGCCCCCTCCATGTGCTATTCCAACAAGATCCCTTATTTTGCTGTAACCTTCTCTTTCCATAAATTTCTTCAATTCATTCTCCAACTCCTTAAATATTTTAAGCCCTCTTATAGCTATTGCAGATCCAATCTGTACAGCGCTTGCACCTGCCATGAGAAATTCTACAACATCTTCGTATGTTGTTATTCCACCTACACCTATAATTGGTATGTCGACTTCCCTATATAATTGATATACGCATCTAATTGCTATTGGCTTTATAGCTTTTCCACTCAGCCCTCCATAAATATTTGACAATATCGGTTTTCTCATCTTTATATCTATGACCATGGCTTTTAAAGTATTTATAGCTGTTATTGCATCTGCTCCAGCCTTCTCTACGCTCCTCCCTATCTCCGTAATATCAGCCACTTCGGCTGAGAGCTTTGCGAATACAGGGATTTTCACGGAGTCCTTTACAGCTTTGACTACTCTATAGGCTTCTTTTGGATTCTGCGAAAAATGTAGGATACCTCCTGCATGTGGACATGAAAGATTAAGCTCTATGGCATCTGCTCCAGCTTTTTCGAGTTTACATGCCACTTCAACATATTCTTTCTCGTCTACACCGAATATAGATGCTATGACTGGTACACCACCCATTTTAGCCTTTTTTATTTCATCTACAAATTCATCTACACCTGGATTTGGAAGGCCCATTGCATTGATGAAACCTATATCAAGTTGCACTATCGTTGGATTTGGATATCCCCTTCTAGCCTTTATTCCAATGGATTTCGTTGTCACTGCTCCTGCTCCCGCTTCCGCTACTCTTCTGAGGATAGCGCCTGTCGTTCCCAAAATACCTGACGCTAATATGAATGGATTTTTCAATTTGAGAGATGAAATCAGAATTTTTATTTCAGCGGAAGACACTTATCTTAACCCTTTACATAAATATATTGTATAAACTTTAAATTGTTGCTGGTGATTCATTTAAATGGTTGGTGGATAAGATTGAACGGTAATAGAGGCTATTTAATTGAAAGTTTCTTTGCGATATTTCTCTGCGATGATGATGGAAACATACTTTTACATGAGAAAATGCCGAAAAACATCTATATGACAGCTGAAAAATTGCTGAAATTGGAGAGAGGAGAGGTTATAGAGGAAGTAGTAGCCCTCTGCAATAAGATGAGAAAGCTTAACCTTGATGTGTTGATAGTTGAAGATGATTCAATAGCACCGAAGCTGAAGGATTTGACAGGTGTAGAAGTAAAGATTATACCTGGAAACGATGTGGCGAAGAATGTTAGAAATAAATTTGAGGAGACTGCATTGAAATTAGGAATCTTCTCCACCATTAAAGAATTCAATGAATATCTCTCTGAGATTTCTCTGGTTCTCTCAAAGATGAAGCTTAGAGAGGCTGCTGAAAAAAGAGATCTTCTAGTAGCACAGTCAATTAACACGATAGATGATGTAAATAAGACTATAAATCTTTTAGTTTCAAGGTTAAGGGAATGGTATAGCATTCACTTTCCCGAGCTTGATAACATTGTAAAGGATCATAAAATGTATGTTAAAATGGTAAAGTTCTTCGGATTGCGAAAAAATTTCTCTGAGAAAAAGCTTTTAAAAATGGAAGTTTCCTCCGATAGAGTTAAGGAAATTATTTATGCAGCAAACAATTCTATTGGAGCGAATATAGCTGAATTCGATGTCAAACCCATAATGAACTTTGCAAGTATAATTATGCATTTATATGATATGCGTGAAGAACTTGAAAAATACATTGATCAAACCATGGATGAAGTGGCACCAAATATTAAAGCCATAGTGGGACCGCTTATAGGTGCCAGATTAATATCACTTGCAGGAGGATTGGAGGAGTTAGCTAAGCTTCCTGCCAGTACAATACAGGTTTTAGGAGCGGAGAAAGCGTTGTTCCGTGCTCTACGTACAGGTGCAAAGCCGCCTAAACATGGCGTAATATTTCAGTGTCCTGAAGTTCATAGAGCTCCGAGATGGCAAAGGGGAAAGATTGCGAGAGCCTTAGCTGGAAAGCTGACTATTGCTGCAAGAGTTGATGCTTTCTCAGGAGCATATATGGCTGACGAGTTAAAGGAGGATTTAAATAAAAGGATTGAAGAAATAAAGAGAATTTATGCTAATCGCCCTAAAAAGCATGCTCCAATTATGAAAAGAAAGAAGAGAAGTAAAAAGAAGAGGAAGAGGAGGTAGTATAATTGCAAGTCTATCCGCATGAAAAATTTGATGGTATATATTGGGTGGAGTTTGAAGACGGATCTAAGAAACTTGCAACTGTAAATTTAGCTCCCAGCTTCAAAGTTTACGGAGAACAGTTGATATCCCATGAGGGGGTGGAATATAGAATATGGAATGCGTATAGAAGTAAATTGGCAGCCTCAATATTAAAGAATATCAGAGAAATCGCTGTAAAGCCGGGCTTTAAAATTCTCTATCTTGGCGCAGCAGCTGGAACTACTGTAAGCCATGTCAGCGATATTGTAGGTGTCAATGGCAAAGTATATTCTGTAGAATTCGCCCCCAGAGTATTCAGAAAATTATTAACAGTATGTGAGAAGCGGAGAAACATTATACCTATCCTGGCAGATGCTCGTATGCCTTCCCTATATAGAACAATGGTGCCGAAAGTTGATGGTATTTATTGTGATGTAGCTCAACCTGAACAGGCAAAATTGCTAGTTGTAAATGCCGAAATGTTTCTTAAATATGGTGGCATGATCATGCTGGCCATTAAAGCGAGAAGCATAGATGTTACATTGGAGCCTTCTGAAATTTATAGAAGGGAAATAAACTATTTAAAGGAAGGAGGATTTAACATACTGGACACTGTACATTTAGAACCCTTTGATAAAGCACATGCAATGGTTTCTGCAAGATATGTTTCAAATATAAAAGAAAAACAAGATAGGTAAATTGTAAAAAATAGGTGATTTATTTTATTCTAGATGCTTGATTCACTTTCCTCTTCTTCAGGCCCTTTCTTCTCCTTTTCCTTTTCTTCCTCGAACTTTGTGGCAGCAATTATATCGTCTATTCTAAGGATAAGCCCAGCTGCCTCCACAGCAGAGCTTATGGCGTTAGTTTTCACAATCAATGGTTCAAGCACATTCTTCTCAAACATGTCTATGGGTTTACCCTCGAATATGTCGACACCATACCACTTATTCTCCTGAGATTCATGTAATGCTCTCAGCTCTGTCAATATATCTATTGGATCTAAGCCGGCGTTTTCTGCAAGCGTTCTTGGAATAACCTCTATGGCATTGGCAAACGCCTCTATTGCCAGCTGCTCTCTACCACCGACACTTACAGCATATTCTCTTAAAACTTTAGCTACTTCAGCTTCTGGTGCACCGCCTCCAGCAACAATTCTAGGCTCCCTTACAACATCTGCAACTACGTATAAAGCATCTTTAATTGCTCTTTCAGCTTCATCGACGAGACGCTCTAATCCTCCTCTGATCAATATGCTGACTGATCTCGGATTTTTACAATCCTCTACAAATACTAGTTTTTCATCTGCAACTTTTCTTTCCTCCACTAGGCCTGCTGCTCCAAGATCGCTCTCAGTTAGATCGTCGATGTTAGTTACTATTCTTCCACCTGTAGCTCTGGCCAGTTTCTCCATGTCAGACTTCTTCACCCTTCTAACGGCAAGTATCTTATTTTTAGCCAAGTAGTGTTGAGCTATATCATCAATTCCCTTCTGACAGAAAACTACATTTGCCCCTATATTTTTAATCTTTTCAACCATCGATTTCAGTATTTTCTCTTCCTCTTCTAGGAAAGCTCTCATCTGTTCGGGATCGGTAATTCTTATTTCAGCATCTATCTCTGTCTTCTCAACCTCTAGTGGACAGTCCAGTAGAGCTATCTTAGCATTCTCAACCCTTTTAGGCATACCGGGATGTACAACCTCCTTGTCGATGATCATTCCGTAGACCAGTTCCGTGTCTAATAGACCTCCACCCTTTTTCTTGATAATCTGTATCTGATCGATATCTGCAAAGAGTTTGTCATCGGTCTTTTCAGCGATCTGTTTAACTGCTTTTACAGCTATCTTCGCAAGGTGTTCCTTTGCAACTGATACTACTTTTCCACTGATAGATGTCATCGCTATCTTCTTTAAAGTTTCTTCATCGTCGAGATTTACTGGGATAGACATTTTTCTCAGAATTTCTTCAGCCTTCTTCGCCGCTTTTTTAAAGCCATTTATTATAACTGTGGGGTGAATGTTCTTTTCCAATAGTGACTCAGCTTCTTTTAGCAGTTCTCCGGCTAAAATGACGGCGGTGGTGGTTCCATCTCCAACTTCCTTATCTTGTGCTTTGGCCACTTCTACCATCATTTTTGCAGCTGGATGCTGAACATCCATCTCATCCAGAATTGTTGCACCATCATTTGTGATTGTAATGTCGCCTAAACTGTCCACGAGCATTTTGTCCATTCCTCTAGGGCCGAGAGAACTTCTCACTATCTCGGCAACCGCCCTAGCAGCCATTATATTAGCTCTCTGCGCTTCTTTTCCGAAGGTTCTGCTGGTGCCCTCCTTAAGTATTAGAACAGGTATTCCACCTATTTGGCCAATTGTGGCAGACTTTGCGCCCATTGCCATCTCTATCGCCCCAAGAAAAAAATGATTGGCGATATATATTAATTTCTTTGTATTTCATGTTAAAGTCTATGAAAGATCATATTATTCTGCAATATCGATGTGGGGCATGTTAAAGAATCCATGGAGGCAGCTTTCCCAGCTCCTTTCCATCTCCTGACAATTTTAAGCTTCCAATTGCTATCAGTTTTATTTCACCTCTTACTGGAGTGGAAATTTCAATGGTTCTTCGATTAAAGTTGATCTCCTTTATTATTCCTAGCCCGATAAATGAGCCTTCTCCATTATAAAGTCCAGCTAGAACTCCTCTCTCAAATCCTCTACTCAGTAAGATTACCGTTTCTTTTCCGGTTTTCTTTTTAAGAAAATCTATGAGAGATATTCTATCTTCATCTTCGATGGGAGAGGAGAGTACTAGTAGAAGTGAATCTGGAGATGATTCTCCATATATTAGGGGGATTCCTAGCAGTGATTCAAAAGATTTGAGATCTTTTTTGGATAGAGGGAAGCCTGAGCCTAAAATGGAGTAGAGTAAACCTACCTTATCCAAGCTGAATATTCTAACCTTGGATTTCATGAGATATTTCATATATGCCGATTCACGTATAAGTTTCCTTTCACTTTTACTTCTA